>NZ_SCTN01000620.1 GCF_004297345.1 Aquabacterium sp.
TCAGAGTTATTACCAAATTCGCTGACACCAGTAAGTGCTGAACCCTTTTTAGGTACACTTAGTGGATTGCGTTTAGTACTATATTCACCAAAGGCAGCCTTACCAGCCGATCCTCTAGGTGGAACATAACCGTTGTTATAAGCGGTCATATTCTCCATTTTTTGTTTAGCCATTCTGTTCTCCTGCTTTAAATGACTCTCCAAGCTGTCTATCAGCCTGAAGCTTTTCTTCGGTCTTAGCCGCGTTTTCAGATTGCATATCATGTGCTAGTCGCATAACTTCCAGCAGATGACCCCTATCTAAATCTTCTATCTCTGCTACGGTTTTGGCGTTGTCAAGCAAAGCCTTAGCATAGTTCTGTTCGCCTTCTGAGATACGCTCACGTGCCAATCCAATATCTGCCAAGACGCGTGCACGTCGCTCTTGTGCCAATGCCAATGTATTATCTATTTGCGCATTCTCAAGTTCAGCTTGTCGTTGTATTTGCTGCATCTCGATTTGCTGGGCTTCTTGTTGACGTTCCGCAATCTCAGCCATTCTTTGATTAAGTTTTACTTTGCCTTGGAGAGGTGCAGCTTCTACGATTATGTCGTCTGGAATCGCAATACCAAGCTCTCTGAGTTGTAACAACTGGTAGTAATAGGCTTCACGTTGTGTATGCGTTAAGACGGCCTGTTTGATGCAAGAATCATATTTACCAAATTCTCCAGAGAAGAATTCAGGTGTTGGTTCTCGTTTTGTGATTCTCCATATCTTGCCTGGCGTATAATTCTTCTGGATGGCTTCAATGACAAGGTTTCCAAGCCATGATAATGTCTGCTCAAGGTTATCAAATAATCCTCGATTACCTTTAAGGCCGTTCGATGCACGAACCTCTGCGAGACGGCCTGAAACCTGAGAATCCCCTGTAGAACTGATTCCAAGGAGTTCTTCACTTCCCCCTGGGATTTCCATGATGTTTTTGTCAATGATGTCTTGGTATTGCAAATATCCACTTGGCACTTGTGGAGGCTGGATTTCTCTGATATCTGCATTAACGTCGTAACCTTCATTGATAATAATATTTCTTGCTTGTCCACTTTGTAGTAGCATCTGTGGATCTAATACAGCACCGTTTCTAGAAATCCAACCCGTATTAATTATCGATTCCATGAGATCTATTATCTGGCTGTGTCTACGATTATATTGTCTTTGGGCATCAACTATAGATCGGACAATCCCTTGTATCTTAAGCTCATACGTGTCAATTAACGGTTCAAAATATGCGATCACGGGCAAGAAAGGAAACGTCGATAGACCTGTTGGATCAGGTCCAGAATACAATAAACGACCACCCACGATAATATTCAGTTCAACATCACGCTTGTATGAATTGATCATTTGAACGTTCTGATTCATCGCAAGCGCTTCTTTCAAGTGCTTCTCTTCTTCAGGTGTACCATTCCATTCTTGAGAAACTCCTGTATCCATATCGACAAGATATTTCTGGGGCTTATTGATGCGTGTCCAATATTGGTCATACGTCAATAGATTCTTCGCAATGTACGTGCTGTTGTATTGTCGATAGATTCCAAGGTATTGGTATTTGTTATCACGTATACCTGTAGGGATATTCTCTATAATCTGTGGATCAACCCAAGGTAATAATGACTTTACTTGCTCCCTGGACAGCAAATCACGTGTGGATGCCTGGTCGCAGTCGGAAAGATCTCTCTTAGTAAAGTACGGATCTAACATTATGGCGTTAAACGGTTTATAATAAAACTTGATGTCTCCATTGACTTTGTCTTTTCCGTAGTCAATGTAGATACCAATTATTGCTAAACCAGTCTTAAGGCTATGCTCGAAGGCATCTGAGATAACGTGATGCGCATTTCCCTTTTCATAGGTGTAGATCATTACGTCGCTGATAAGATCGGCTGTGTCTACATCGGAATCTTCAACAGCATCGCAGACAGTGCTTAAACGGTTTTCTCTCTCGTAACCTGAATACAAATTGACAACACGTCTGATCTTATTTAATTCTAAGACCATTCGCTTTTGTTGTTCTAATGCTGCACGTTCAGATTGTGTCCAATTCTGCCCTGCATATGCCCTTAAGTCACGATATGCAGCCGAATAAAACACACCCCACGTTCGGTAAGCATCATAAAAAAATTGAGAAAACTTGGAGACTTTATCGTTCGGTTGTGCGGTATATGTCATACGATCCTTGTATGATTACTAGAGTGACTAAGCCATAGAACTATGTCTTAATCGTCGCCAATCCTCGGCGGATAACCCTGATGTGTTATGCAT
>NZ_SCTN01000095.1 GCF_004297345.1 Aquabacterium sp.
GCAAATCCGAAACTTTTCAACACGGAGCATATCGTGAGCAACAAAGGGCAACTCCTACAAGACCCCTTCCTGAACCTTTTGCGCAGAGAACATGTGCCGGTGTCCATTTACTTGGTCAACGGCATCAAACTCCAGGGACATATCGAATCGTTCGACCAGTACGTCGTGTTGCTCCGCAATACGGTCACGCAAATGGTCTACAAGCACGCCATTTCCACGGTGGTGCCTGGGCGTGCGGTGAATTTCCACGCCAGCGAATCGACCGAAGACTGATCAGCGAAAGCTGTGCAGTTTTTCTCAACCAGCCGACCCAAGCCCTGACGCCTTGACGACATCATCTTCAACGTCTGTGCTTCATCCTTCCGAGGATCCTCGGGTCGTGCTGGTCGGGGTCGATTTTGGCCCCGGGTCATCCTTTGACCCCACTTTGGACGAGCTTGCCTTGTTGGCCGAGTCTGCGGGCGATCGTCCCGTGGCGAAGGTCACAGCCAAACGCAAATCGCCTGATGCCGCTTTTTTTGTGGGCTCAGGCAAAGCCGACGAGATCAAATCGATCGTGGATCTGTACCAGGCCCACGGCGTGATCTTCGATCAGGCGCTTTCTCCTGCGCAGCAACGCAATCTCGAGCGTCACCTGGGCGTCGAGGTGCTGGATCGCACAGGCCTCATCCTCGAAATTTTTGGCGCAAGAGCGCGCAGTCATGAAGGTAAATTGCAAGTCGAGCTGGCTCGTTTGCAATACCTGTCGACGCGTCTGGTGCGCCGTTGGTCCCACCTGGAGCGTCAGCGCGGCGGCGTAGGGCACCGTGGCGGCCCCGGCGAAACCCAGATCGAACTGGATCGCCGGATGATCGATGCCAAGATCAAGTCGCTCAAGGCCAGCCTCATCAAAGTCAAGAAACAGCGCAATACGCAGCGACGCTCGCGTGAGCGTACGGGGGCCTTTCGCGTGTCTCTGGTGGGCTACACCAATGCGGGCAAATCCACCTTGTTCAATGCCTTGACCAAGGCGGGTACCTATGCGGCCAACAAGCTGTTTGCCACGCTGGACACCACCACGAGGCAACTTTTCCTGGCCGAGGCGCAGCGCAGCGTCACGCTGTCCGATACGGTGGGCTTCATCCGTGATCTGCCTCACTCCCTGGTTGAATCATTCGAGGCGACCTTGCAAGAGGCCGCTGAGGCGGATCTGCTGCTGCACGTGGTGGATGCCGCCAGCCCGGTTCTGCATGAGCAGATCGATGAAGTACTGCGCGTGTTGGACAGCATCGGCGCCGGCCAATTGACCCAGGTGCTGGTGTTCAACAAAAGCGACTGCCTGGAGGCGCATCAGCAGCCTCGCGTGACGCGTGATGTCTACGAATTGCCCTCGGGGCGTCGCTGCGTGCGGGTGTTCGTCAGCGCGCTCAAGGGCGAGGGTCTGGATGTGTTGCGCGCGGTACTCGCTGAAGCGGCATTGCATGGTCTGGAAGGTGTTCCTGGTGCCAATCTGCCACCAGATCCACGTTTCGGCATGCACAATCCCATTGATGCAGAGGTACCCAGTTCGGCGTACCCTGCCAATCCGACAATCCGAACATGAACATGCAATCCATGGAAACGGGTTCTTCGACTGAACCAGGTCGTCCCGGAGCGGTTAGCGCCGTGGCATCAGCCGTCTGGCAAATGAGCAGGTTTTCTCTCGGCGCCACACGGCGTCTGGGCTGGCTGAGCATGCAAGCTTTTCGTCAAGCGCTGCCCGGTATGGCTCGTGCTCAGGGCATGCACAACGAGCGCAATGACGGACCGCCGGATCTGGATGAACTGTGGCGCGATCTCAACCGCAAGCTGAGCGGCATTTTTGCCGGACGCAATGGTGGCGGTGGCGACAATGGTCCTGGCGGCAGCATGACGCCAGATCCCACAGGTGCCGGTATCGGTGTCGGGGTGGTGCTGGGTTTGATCGCGCTGGTCTGGTTGGGTAGCGGTTTCTTCATCGTTCAGGAAGGCCAGCAGGCTGTGGTCATGACCTTTGGCAAATACAGCCACAAGGTCGATGCAGGCTTCCAGTGGCGCGCGCCGTTTCCGTTCCAGAGCCATGAACTGGTCAACCTGACCCAGTTGCGTTCGATCGATGTGGGCAGCAATTCGGTCATGCAGGCCACAGGTTTGCGTGATTCTTCCATGCTGACCCGTGATGAGAATATTGTCGACATCCGCTTCACGGTGCAGTACCGCCTTTCGGATGCACGTCAGTATCTTTTCGAGAATCGCAACTCGGATGAAGCTGTGTTGCAGGCGGCAGAGTCTGCGGTGCGCGAAATCGTGGGCAACAGCACGATGGATTCGGTGCTGTACGAGCAGCGAGACGCCATTGCCACGGAGTTGGTCAAGTCGATCCAGCATCAGGTCAACAAGCTCAAGGCTGGCGTGACGATTGCCAACGTGAATGTGCAGAGCGTTCAGGCGCCTGAGCAAGTGCAGGCTGCGTTCGATGATGCGTTCAAGGCCGGTGCAGACCGTGAGCGTCTCAAGAATGAAGGCCAGGCTTACGCCAATGACGTCATCCCCAAGGCGCAAGGTACAGCCGCTCGTTTGCGCGAAGAGGCTGCGGGTTACGCTGCTCGGGTTGTGGCTCAGGCCGAGGGTGACGCGCAGCGTTTCAAGTCCGTGCTGGCCGAGTATCAGAAGGCCCCAGGCGTGACGCGTGATCGCCTCTACATTGACACCATGCAGCAGATCTACAGCAACGTCACCAAGGTGATGGTGGATTCGCGCCAGGGTAGCAATCTGTTGTACCTGCCGCTGGATAAGCTGATGCAGTTGTCGTCTCCTGCTGGTGCGACGCCTGTGACGCCTGTTCCGCCCGCAACGCAAGGCGGCGGTGCCAGCAGCGGTACCGCTGAGTTACCCGCTTCCTCAAGCCCTACGCTGGGTACGCCAGATGCCCGTTCGCGGGATGGTCTGCGTAGTCGCGATCGTGACGCCCGTTAAGCGCACGCAGCAAGGACAGCAAGGAATCTGACATGAATCGATTAGGCATCATCCTTGGCGGCGTCGTGCTTGCCATCATCATCTCGGCATCGACTTTGTTCATCGTGGACCAGCGAGAGTTTGCCGTGATCTATGCGCTGGGTGAAATCAAGGAAGTGATCAGCGAGCCCGGGCTCAAGGCCAAGTTGCCCGCACCTCTGCAAAACGTGGTGCGCCTTGATCGTCGGGTGCAGACGCTCGACAGCCCTGAATCGCGCCCCATCTTCACGGCTGAAAAGAAAAGCCTGGTGATCGACTGGCTGGTAAAGTGGCGTGTGGTTGAACCCAAGCAGTTCATCCGCAACAACGGTGTCGATCTGCGCAACGCAGAGAACCGCCTCTCGCCTATCGTTCAGGCGGCCTTGAACGAGGAAGTGACCAAGCGTACCGTGGGGTCCATGCTGTCCTCCGAGCGCGACAAGGTCATGCAGGGCGTGATCAAGCGCCTCGCGGATGACGCCAAGTCGTTCGGCATTGAAATCGTGGATGTGCGCATCAAGCGTGTGGATTTCGCCGCCAACATCACCGAGTCGGTCTATCGCCGCATGGAGTCCGAGCGCAAGCGCGCTGCCAACGAGTTGCGCTCCACGGGGGGGGCCGAGGGCGAAAAGATCCGCGCTGATGCGGATCGCCAGCGCGAGATCATCGTGGCCGAGGCTTATCGCGATGCGCAAAAAATCAAGGGTGATGGTGATGCCAAAGCGTCTGCCATCTACGCCGAGGCTTTTGGCAAGGATCCTCAGTTCGCGCAGTTCTATCGCAGCCTGGAAGCTTACCGTTCCACATTCCGCAGCAAGACGGATGTGATGGTGCTGGATCCCAGCAACGAGTTTTTCAAGGCCATGCGCGGCAACAGTGCACCTGTTGCTTCTCCCGGC
>NZ_SCTN01000096.1 GCF_004297345.1 Aquabacterium sp.
GTCTGCGGCGGGCAAAAGGCTCGAAGATCTTGTCCAGCTCGGCCTGAGCAATGCCTGGGCCTGTGTCCGTGATGTCGATTTGCGCGATTTCGCGGGCATAGCGCACCTTGAACGTGACCTGCCCCGTGCTCGTGAACTTCACGGCATTGCCCAGCACATTGATGAGGATCTGCCGAACGCGGCGCTCATCGGCACGCACAGCCTCCGGCAAGGCTGGATCGATATCGGCATGGAACTGGAGCTGCTTGGCTCGTGCCTCGTTTTCTATCAGGCCGGTGATCTGTTGCAGCAAATCGCCCAGACGCACAGGCTTGACGTCCAGCGTCAGCTTGCCACTCTCAATGCGCGCGATATCCAGCGTGCCTTCAATGAGCGACAGCAGGTGATCGCCACCGCGCTTGATCACGCCCACAGCATGCTTGACGTGCTCGGGCAACTGATGGTCTTCATCCAGCAACTGCGCATAACCCAGGATGCCGTTCAGGGGCGTACGCAGCTCATGGCTGATGGTGGTGATGTAGCGGCTCTTGGCCTGGTTGGCCTGCTCGGCGGTCTGCTTGGCCTGCTGCAACTTCTCGTCCGTGATGCGGTGGGATTCAATTTCGCGCACCAGCAAATGAGTCTGGCGGTTGGACTCTTCCTGCGCCACCTGACGGCTCTTGTGCGTCAGCACCACCCACCAGGCCACCACGCCTGCCACCAGCAGCAGTGCCGTGAACACCTTGACAAAGGCACCGCGCAGCATCTCTGCTGCAGCCCCAGTGTTGGTCAGATCCAGCACATCCAGATCCCGCATTTGCTGCTGATAGACCAGGCCAAACACACCGGCCAGCAAAGGGGCCAGCAGCAGCATGATCAACATGAACTGCCCCAGTTCCGTGTCCATGCGGCGCCAGATGAACTCGGGCATGAGCCGGCGCCCCAGGCCTCTCCACTGCTCCGCCCAACGCGCCTGCGGCTTGCACAGATCCTGACAACGCGCATCCAGCGAGCAACACAGAGAGCAGATGAAGCCCTGGTAAGCCGGGCAATGCGCCACATCATCGGCCTCGTACTCGCGTTCGCACACCGTACAGCGATGCAGGGCACGCAGACGGATCACCTTGCTCAAAGGCGCGCCCTCTGCTTCGGCCGGCGCGTCATGCACGAAAGGTGGGCGAGCCATTTGCGGCGACTTCAGCGGCGAGCGCGCCAGGTAATAGCGCCCCTTGGTCGCCCAGGCAATCGCAGGAGCCGTCACGAAGGCCACGACCATCGCGATCACAGCCGAGAACGCTTGCGCCATATCGCCCAGCCAGCCTACATAGGCCAAGACCGAAATCAGCGAGGCCAATCCCATCGCACCCACGCCGACCGGATTCACGTCATACAAATAGGCGCGCTTGAACTCAATGCCCTTGGGCGACCACCCCATGGGCTTGCTGACGACCAGATCCGCCACCACAGCCATGATCCAGGCAATCGCAATGTTGGAGTACAGGCCCAGCACCTTGCCCAAAGCCTGAAATAGATTGAGCTCCATCAGCAGCAAGGCGATCACGGCGTTGAACACTACCCAGACCACGCGCCCGGGGTGGCTGTGCGTAACCCGCGCAAAGAAGTTCGACCAGGCCAGCGAGCCCGCATAGGCATTGGTCACATTGATCTTGAGCTGAGAGACCACCACGAACAAGGCCACAGCGGCGATCGCCCAGGCTTGATGAGGAAAAATCTTTTCCCAGGCCACCAGATACATCTGGTTGGGATCCAGCGCACGATCAACCGGCACCGAGTAGCTGATGGCCAGGTAAGCCAGCAAGGCCCCCCCCAGCATCTTCAGTACGCCAGGAATCACCCACCCAGGCCCGCCGACGAACACCGCAGCCAGCCACCTGGCTCGGTGCCCTGTCCGGCACTCCGGCATGAAGCGAAGATAGTCTGCCTGCTCGCCCATCTGCGTGATCAGCGCGATGCCCACCGTCATGGCGGAACCAAAAGACATCAGGTCAAAACCAGCATGGGTTCCTGAAACGCCCGGGTAAGCGCTGAGCTCACGCAGGATGTCAGGATGCTCCTTGAACACATACACAAAGGGCAAGACCAGCATCACCAGCCACAGCGGCTGGGTGATCAACTGCAAGCGGCTGATGATGGTCACGCCGTGCGTCACCAACGGCACCACGATCAGCGCGCAAATCAGATACCCCCAGGCAGGCGGGATATCGAAGGCCAACTCCAGCGCGTAAGCCATGATGGCCGCTTCGAGCGCAAAGAAGATGAAGGTGAAGGACGCGTAGATCAGCGAGGTGATGGTCGAGCCGATGTAGCCGAAGCCGGCGCCTCGGGTCAGCAGGTCCATATCAAGACAATGGCGCGCGGCATACACGCTGATGGG
>NZ_SCTN01000624.1 GCF_004297345.1 Aquabacterium sp.
TGCAAAGTCAATAAACTTTTCATTATAAGGATTTTGATCCTGTGTCATAAATCCTGTTTGATTTAACGTCACAATTCTTCCATCTTCTTCTTGCTTTGGAATATGGAGATCTTTTCCCATGACGAAGTCTGTGCGCATTGCAGATACACCGTAAGGTGTGTCCTCATCAGATGGAAAATAACTCACAAAGGGAGAGGAACATTGAGACATGACGTCTATCCTATAAAAATGTAAGATCCGATTATCAAAGCACTTTTCAATTTATTCCTCAAGGAAAAATGCAGGAAAAATGCTTAGAAAAGATGCTTAGGTTAGATCAGGCCTGAATCATGACTGTCTGAGGGATGGAAAAGGTACCATGTCTACCAATGCCAAATTGAATACCTCTCGTTTATTGCTGAGCAAATTACGGGAAGGGGATTATGCTCATGCTGGCGATGAAGAGGCCATCGACATCGTCCTACGCGACGTCTTTGCATTCGTCCCTTCCCTCAAAGAGGAAGCTGTTTTAGATGTAGGGAGCGGGTTTGGAGGAACAGCTTCTTACCTCACACGCATGGGATTTACGAACGTACAGGGTTTTGATCTGGATGAAGCCGCTGTTGATTATGCAAAAGAGAAATATCGGCACATTACTTTTAAAGTCGCCGATGCCTTAAAGATCAATCAATCCTACGCTCCTCAATCCTTTTCCTTTCTTTCTTTACTTAATGTGATCTACGCTATTCAGGATAAGGAATGTCTTCTGAAGAACTTAGCAACCCTCTCAAAGCCGGGCGGCATTCTGGCGCTCTTTGATTACGCCCAGACAAAAGAATCTCTTACATACTCTGTTAAAGATTTAGCAGGAAACCCCATGTATCCTGTTCATATGTCCACCATTGAACAAGATTTTAAGACCGCAGGGTGGAAGCTCTTACGCACAACTGATATGACATCTCACTTTATAAGGTGGTATCGGACGTTCTTGGACAAACTCTCAGATCAAGTCTCTATTTTACAACAAGAGTTTGCATCACAGGATATTCAAAAAGTGCAAGCCACTTTCGCCTTTCTATTAGATCAATTCGAGAAAGGATATTTAGGAGGCGTGATTATCTATGCTCAAAAAAAGGAGACTGAATGTGCAGATCGAAGAATTATTTAGCCAAGCCCTAGGGATAGAATATCCATGGAAGATTGAATCACTGCACTTTAATTCAGACAAGAAGCGCTTAGATATAAAAGTTAGCTTTGAACGAGGGGCTTTGTTTTCGTACAAAGATGAGAGGACGGGGACAGAAAAGCAATATAAAGCCTATGACACAGTGGATAAAATATGGCGCCATTTAAATTTCTTTGAGCATGAATGTTATTTGAGTGTGCGTACACCGCGGATCAAACCGGAGCAGGGAGGAACAAAAATGATTTTCCCTCCCTGGCATGGAGTTGTTGGCGGTTTCACTCTTTTATTTGAAGCCTTGCTCATTGAGATGTGTCGGCATACACCGATTCATCAAGTGGCTAAAATCATGGGTCTTTCAGATCGTAAGCTTTGGCATATGATTGAATGTTATGTCAAAAAAAGTTTAAACGATGCCGATCATTCAAGCGTTAGCTGTCTTGGCCTTGATGAGACCTCACGTTTAAGAGGACATGATTATATAACGTTGTTTGTAGATTTAATGACTAAAAAAACGATTCATGTTTCAGAAGGAAAAAACCACGAAACAGTTCATGATTTTGTGGAGTGTTTTGAGGATTCGAAGGGAGATCGAACCCGTGTTAGGGAAGTGAGTTGTGATATGTCTCCTGCATTTATCAAAGGAGTAAAGACGGTGTTTCCACAAGCCTCTATTACGTTTGATCGTTTTCATATTATGAAACTTGTCAATGAAGCCGTTGATTCAGTGCGTCGTGCTGAGGCAAAGATGCAACCCGCCTTAAAAGGGGCACGGTTTGCGCTTTTAAAAAACGAGACCAAATTAACTTCTCAACAAAAGAAGAAACGTGCTTACATTAGTCAATTGAATTTAAAAACAAGTCGTGCTTTGCGTCTGAAAGAAACTTTTCAAGCAATCTACCAAGCAGATACAGGGGTACAATTTACAACTCTTTTAAAAGAGTGGTACTTTTGGGCAACGCATGCGCAGCTTGAGCCTTTTAAAAAGCTAGCGCAAACAATCAAGAAACATTGGGACGGTATTGTACGTTGGAAAGAAAGTCAGATTAATAATGGTATTTTAGAAGGCCTTAATTCTGTTATTCAAGCAGCTAAACGAAAAGCGAGGGGATATGGAGAAAAGCACTTTAAAACCATGGCTTATTTTTTAACGGGAAAATTGAATTTTAAAACTTACAATCCTCACCTACCCACTCTCTTCGCATAAGAGCCATCCTATTTCTTTTGCATTTTTACAAAGTTTCTGGGCATGCAACAAATGGATAGGTTCACGTGTGATTTTCGTCGTAAATGCTTCTGAAGGTCCTGAAAAT
>NZ_SCTN01000097.1 GCF_004297345.1 Aquabacterium sp.
GGCTTGCCTCGGGCTTGCTCTCAGGTCATAATCGCGGATTCCGCTTGAACATGGCGGTGAGCGGCGCTTGGGTCAACCGAAAAGGTGATTTGAGGGCCGCTTCATCATGTTCCGTACCAGACGCGAACGAGACCGCGTCAAGAGGAGCCAGGAAGTCCCATTCGGGGCAGGCCTGGCGTTTGACTCAACCGTACTGGCGTGGCCGCCAGGCGGTTCTAGGAGAAAGTTATGGCCAAGAAGATTATCGGCTTCATCAAGCTGCAAATCCCGGCTGGTAAGGCAAACCCTTCGCCTCCAGTTGGCCCCGCGCTGGGTCAGCGCGGTCTGAACATCATGGAGTTCTGCAAGGCGTTCAACGCCCAGACCCAAGGTGTCGAACCCGGTCTGAAGCTGCCCGTGGTCATCACGGCGTTTGCTGACAAGTCCTTCACCTTCATCATCAAGACGCCTCCAGCGACTGTGCTGCTGAAGAAGGCTGCCAAGATCGAGAAGGGCTCGCCCCGTCCTCAAGCTGATAAGGTTGGCAAGCTGACCCGTGAGCAACTGGAAGAAATCGCCAAGACCAAGCAGAAGGACCTGACCGCTGCTGACTTGGACGCTGCTGTTCGTACGATCGCCGGTTCGGCTCGTTCGATGGGCATCATCGTGGAAGGGGTTTAATCATGGCTAAGCTGACCAAACGCCAAAAGGCTTTCGCTGGCAAGGTGGACACCACCAAGCTGTACGCCTTCGACGACGCGCTGGCCCTGATCAAGGAAGCCGCTGTCGCCAAGTTTGACGAATCCATCGACGTGGCCGTGCAACTGGGCGTGGACGCCAAGAAGTCGGACCAAGTGGTTCGTGGCGCTGTCGTGATGCCCAACGGCACCGGCAAGACCAAGCGCGTTGCTGTGTTCGCCCAAGGTGCCAAGGCTGAAGAAGCTCGCGCCGCTGGTGCTGACATCGTCGGTATGGAAGACCTGGCTGAACAAGTCAAGGCTGGCAACATCAACTTTGACGTGGTGATCGCCTCCCCTGACACGATGCGTATCGTCGGTACCCTGGGTACGGTTCTGGGCCCACGTGGCCTGATGCCTAACCCCAAGGTCGGCACCGTGACGCCTGACGTCGCTACCGCTGTCAAGAACGCCAAGGCTGGTCAAGTCCAGTTCCGCGTTGACAAGGGCGGCATCATTCACGGCACCATCGGTCGTCGTTCGTTCGACGCTGACAAGCTCAAGGGCAACCTGGCTGCTCTGCTGGACGCGCTGAACAAGCTCAAGCCAGCTTCGAGCAAGGGCGTGTACCTGCGCAAGGTCGCCGTTTCCTCGACGATGGGCGTTGGCGTTCGCGTGGACGTGAGCAGCATCACCGCTGGCTGATCGTCGCAAGACATTGTCGGTTTGGCGCGCAAGCGCTGACCTGACCTGATCCCGCGCGAGTCTGGCGCGGTGCATCTGAAAGAAATTGGTGGGCTGCAGCCGCAAGGCTGCAGGCTATCAAAGACCGTAGGCGTCAAAGAGCGTGCTTGTGCAGACGTTCGAAGACTTAATCGCTTTGCAGCCTACGCAGATGGCGAACCCGCTGTTGACAGTTTCCGCTTCGCTCGCAAGAGTGATGTGGGTTCCAAGGCAGAAGGTCGCTGAAACTGGGTGTGTCCCCAGGTTGCTGTTCCCGATGGTGCAGTGACCCAGGGACATGTTTTAAGGAGTAGACCTTGAGTCTCAATCGCAACGAAAAAGAAGCCGTCATTGCGGAAGTGGCTGCCCAAGCGGGCAAGTCGCAGACGCTTGCACTGGCTGAGTACCGCGGTCTCACGGTGGCTCAACTGGATCAGCTGCGCAAAACCGCTCGCGCCCAAGGTGTGTATCTTCACGTGCTGAAGAACACCCTGGCCCGTCGCGCTGTTGCCGGCACCCCATTTGAAGTCGCTGCTGAGAGCATGAGCGGCCCGCTGATCTACGGTTTCTCTGAAGATGCCGTGGCTGCAGCAAAGGTGATCGCTGACTTTGCCAAGAGCAACGACAAGCTGGTCATCAAGGCTGGTGCTTACGCTGGCAAGGCTCTGGACGTCAATGGCGTCAAGGCTTTGGCATCGATCCCCAGCCGCGAAGTTCTGCTGGCCCAAATTTGCGGTCTGCTGCAATCGCCGATCTCGGGCTTCGCTCGCGTTCTGGCTGCAGTGTCCGAGCAAAAGGGTGGCGGCGCTCCTGCTGCTGAAGAAGCACCTGCTGAAGCTCCTGCTGCTTGATCTGCTCCCTGAGCGATCAATGACCGTATTCAATATTTAACCGATTTTAGGAACCCAAAATGGCATTCGATAAAGACGCATTCCTGACCGCCCTGGACAGCATGTCCGTGATGGAACTCAACGAGCTGGTCAAGGCCATCGAAGAGAAGTTCGGCGTGTCCGCCGCTGCAATGGCTGCTCCTGCTGCCGGTGGCGCTGGTGGCGCTGCTGCTGCAGTGGAAGAGAAGACTGAATTCAACGTCGTGCTGACCGGCGCTGGCGCCAACAAGGTTGGCGTGATTAAGGCTGTTCGCGAAATCACCGGCCTGGGCTTGAAGGAAGCCAAGGACCTGGTTGACGGCGCTCCAAAGAACGTCAAGGAAGCTGTTGCCAAGGCTGACGCTGAAGCCGCTGTGAAGAAGCTGGTTGAAGCTGGCGCCACTGCCGAAATGAAGTAATCGGCCTGCGGCGTCAAGCCGCAGCATCCGGCCCGGATCTTTCCGGGTGCGGAAACCCAGATGGCTGCCTCCGAAAGGAGGCGGCCTTTGGCGTCTGAAGGGTTTCGGCCCTTGAGATCAGCCGAAAGGCCATCCAGTAGTACACTGGCGGGCTTTTCGAGTGTTCTCTGAACCGACTGCGGAGAACCGGTTTGGTCGAGCCTGTGTGCAATGCACGGGTTGTCTGCCAGCGGTTGGTAGTGGCCAACCACCAAGCCTCGGACGCAAGGTCCGAATGGCCAGTCGCCGAACAACAGCACGCCCCCACGGCCAGGGGGCGGGTTGAATTCGAAACGGCGCACCACTTCTGGTGCCCGAAACGGAGAGTTTATGGCGCAAGCAACCCCCTATAGCTACACCGAGCGCAAGCGGATCCGCAAGAGCTTTGGCAAGCGCGGCAGCGTATTGAACGTGCCTTATCTGCTGACGATGCAGAAGGATTCATACGTCGCCTTCCTGCAAAAGGAAGTGCCGCCGCAACAACGCAAACCCGAAGGCCTGCAAGCCGCTTTCATTTCGGCGTTCCCCATTGTTTCGCACAATGGTTTCGTCGAGATGAAGTTCATCGAATTCAACATCGCCAAACCGGCGTTCGATGAGCGTGAGTGCCAGCTGCGGGGTTTGACTTTCGCTTCTGCCGTTCGTGCACGTCTGCAGATGATCATCTATGACCGTGAGACGTCGACGTCCCAGTCCAAGGTGGTCAAGGAAGTGAAGGAACAAGAGGTCTACATGGGCGAAGTGCCCCTGATGACCGACTACGGCTCCTTCATCATCAACGGTACCGAGCGCGTCATCGTGTCGCAGCTGCACCGTTCGCCTGGCGTGTTCTTCGAGCACGACAAGGGCAAGACGCACTCGTCGGGCAAGCTGTTGTTCAGCGCCCGCATCATCCCTTACCGTGGCTCCTGGCTGGACTTCGAATTCGATCCGAAGGACCTGCTGTACTTCCGCGTGGACCGTCGCCGCAAGATGCCCGTGACGACCCTGCTGAAGGCCATCGGCATGAACAACGAGCAGATCCTGGCCACGTTCTTCCAGAACGACCACTTCAAGCTCATGGATTCAGGCGCCCAGATGGCCTATGTGCCTGATCGCGTCAAGGGTGAAATCGCCCGTTTCGACATCACCGACAAGTCTGGCGCGGTCATCGTCGAAAAGGACAAGCGCATCACTGCGCGTCACACCCGCCAACTGGAACAATCCGGCACCACGCACATCAGCGTGCCCGAAGACTTCCTGCTGGGCCGCGTGCTGGCCAAGAACCAGATCGACCCTGACACTGGCGAAATCATTGCCAAGGCCAACGAAGAGCTGACCGAAGCCCTGCTCAAGAAGCTGCGCACGGCTGGCATCCTCGACATCGAAGTCCTGTTCACCAATGAACTGGACCAAGGCGCCTACATCTCGCAAACGCTGGCTACCGACGAAACGGCTGACGAACTCGCCGCTCGTGTTGCCATCTACCGCATGATGCGCCCTGGCGAGCCGCCCACCGAGGACGCTGTGCAAGCGCTGTTCGGCCGTCTGTTCTACAACGAAGACACGTACGACCTGTCGCGCGTGGGCCGCATGAAGTTCAACGCCCGCGTGGGCCGCGACGAAGGCACGGGCCCGATGGTGCTGTCCAACGCCGACATCCTGGCTGTGGTCAAGATCCTGGTCGAATTGCGTAACGGCCGTGGCGAAGTCGATGACATCGACCACTTGGGTAACCGTCGCGTGCGTTGCGTGGGCGAACTGGCCGAAAACCAGTACCGCTCCGGTCTGGCTCGTATCGAAAAGGCCGTGAAGGAACGTCTGGGTCAGGCTGAAACCGAAGCCCTGATGCCGCACGACCTGATCAACTCCAAGCCGATCTCTGCGGCCCTCAAGGAGTTCTTCGGTGCGTCGCAGCTGTCGCAGTTCATGGACCAGACCAACCCCCTGTCGGAAATCACGCACAAGCGTCGCGTTTCCGCTCTGGGCCCAGGCGGTCTGACTCGCGAACGTGCCGGCTTCGAAGTGCGTGACGTGCACCCCACCCACTACGGTCGTGTGTGCCCAATCGAAACGCCTGAAGGCCCGAACATCGGTCTGATCAACTCGCTGGCGCTGTACGCTCGTCTGAACGAATACGGCTTCCTGGAGACGCCTTATCGTCGCGTGAACGATGGCCAGACCACGATGCAGATCGACTACCTGTCGGCCATCGAAGAAGGCAAGTACGTGATCGCGCAGGCCAACGCCTCGCTGGACGCCCAAGGCCGTCTGACTGACGAGCTGGTGTCTGCCCGTGAAAACGGTGAATCCGTGCTGACCTCGCCCGAGCGCATCCAGTACATGGACGTGGCACCTACACAGATCGTGTCGGTGGCTGCTTCGCTCGTGCCATTCCTCGAGCACGACGATGCGAACCGCGCGCTGATGGGCGCCAACATGCAACGTCAGGCTGTGCCTGTGCTGCGTCCTGAAAAGGCCGTGGTCGGTACGGGCGTCGAGCGTGTGGCCGCTGTTGACTCGGGTACCGTGGTGACTGCCAAGCGTGGCGGTATCGTGGACTACGTTGATACGAACCGTGTGGTGATTCGCGTGAACGACGCGGAAACCGTCGCAGGTGAAGTCGGCGTCGACATCTACAACCTGATCAAGTACCAGCGTTCCAACCAGAACACGAACATCCACCAGCGTCCGATCGTCAAGCGTGGCGACATCGTGGGTGCCCGTGACGTGATCGCCGACGGCGCATCGACCGACCTGGGCGAACTCGCTCTGGGTCAGAACATGCTCGTGGCCTTCATGCCCTGGAACGGCTACAACTTCGAAGACTCGATCATGATCTCCGAGCGCGTGGTGGCCGAAGACCGCTACACCTCGATCCATATCGAAGAACTCGTCGTGATGGCCCGCGACACCAAGCTGGGCTCTGAAGAAATCACGCGCGACATCCCGAACCTGTCGGAAAACCAACTGGCTCGTCTGGACGAATCCGGCATCGTGTTCATCGGTGCGGAAGTCGGCCCTGGCGACGTGCTGGTCGGCAAGGTGACGCCTAAGGGCGAAACCACCCTGACGCCTGAAGAGAAGCTGCTGCGCGCCATCTTCGGCGAGAAGGCTTCCGACGTGAAGGACACCTCGCTGCGTGTGGACCAGGGTACCGCCGGTACCGTGATCGACGTGCAAGTGTTCACCCGTGAAGGCATCCAGCGTGACAAGCGCGCCCAGCAGATCATCGACGATGAACTCAAGCGCTTCCGCCTGGACCTGAACGACCAGCTGCGTATCGTGGAGGCTGACGCCTTCGACCGTATCAAGAAGCTCTTGATCGGCAAGGTTGCCAATGGCGGCCCGAACAAGCTGGCCAAGGGCACCGTGCTGGACGACGCTTACCTGTCGTCGGTCGACAAGTTCCACTGGTTCGACATCCGTCCTGAAGACGGCGAACTGGCCAACCAGCTCGAGTCCATCAAGAACTCGCTGGAGCAGACCCGCCACAGCTTCGACCTGGCTTTTGAAGAAAAGCGCAAGAAGCTGACCCAAGGCGACGAGTTGCCTGCTGGCGTGCTGAAGATGGTCAAGGTCCACCTGGCTGTGAAGCGTCGCTTGCAGCCTGGTGACAAGATGGCCGGCCGTCACGGTAACAAGGGCGTGGTCTCCAAGATCGTGCCTATCGAAGACATGCCTTACATGGCTGACGGCACCCCTGCCGACATCGTTCTGAACCCGCTGGGCGTGCCTTCGCGGATGAACGTGGGTCAGGTGCTGGAAGTGCACTTGGGCTGGGCTGCCAAGGGTATCGGTCAGCGCATCGGCAACATGCTGCAGCAAGAAGCTGCGGCCATGGAGCTGCGCAAGTTCTTCGACGAGCTGTACAACAAGTCCGGCGGCAAGAAGGAAGACATCGATTCCTTCAGCGACACCGAAATCATCGAAATGGCCGGCAACCTGTCCAAGGGTGTGCCGTTTGCCACGCCGGTGTTCGACGGTGCGAAGGAAGAAGAAATCCGCGCCATGTTGCAGTTGGCTTACCCCGCTGACATCGCCAAGGCCAAGGGCCTCACCCCGACCCGCACGCAGGCCATCCTGCACGACGGTCGTACTGGTGAAGCCTTCGAGCGTCCTGTCACCGTCGGCTACATGCACGTGCTGAAGCTGCACCACTTGGTCGACGACAAGATGCACGCCCGTTCGACTGGTCCTTACTCGCTGGTGACCCAGCAGCCTCTGGGTGGTAAGGCACAGTTCGGTGGTCAGCGCTTCGGTGAAATGGAAGTGTGGGCCCTGGAAGCGTACGGCGCGTCCTATGTGCTGCAGGAAATGCTCACGGTCAAGTCCGACGACGTCAATGGTCGTACCAAGGTCTACGAGAACATCGTCAAGGGCGAGCACTCGATCGAAGCTGGTATGCCAGAGTCGTTTAACGTGCTCGTGAAAGAAATCCGGTCCCTGGGTATTGACATCGAACTGGAGAAAAACTGATCTGAGTGCCCCATGCCACGCCATGCGGCGTTGGTTGGTCGGTTGCATAGCATTGCTATGCGGCCCTCCCGCCCGCCTTGCCTGGCCTGCCATGGACCCCTCAGATTCGTTGCCATGTCGACACGGTACCCAACTGAAATATTTAGGAGAAAGCCATGAAAGGCTTGCTGGACCTCTTTAAGCAATTCACCCCTGATGAGCATTTCGATGCCATCAAGATCGGCCTGGCCTCGCCCGAGAAGATTCGGTCGTGGTCGTTCGGCGAAGTGAAGAAGCCCGAAACCATCAACTACCGTACGTTCAAGCCTGAGCGTGACGGCTTGTTCTGCGCCAAGATCTTTGGCCCGATCAAGGACTACGAGTGTCTGTGCGGCAAGTACAAGCGCCTGAAGCACCGCGGCGTGATCTGCGAGAAGTGCGGCGTCGAAGTGACCCAGACCAAGGTTCGTCGTGACCGCATGGGCCACATCGAACTGGCTGCGCCTTGCGCTCACATCTGGTTCCTGAAGTCGCTGCCTTCGCGTCTGGGCCTGGTCCTGGACATGACGCTGCGCGACATCGAACGCGTGCTGTACTTTGAAGCCTACGTGGTCGTGGACTCCGGCATGACCCCGCTGAAGAAGTTCAGCATCATGTCCGAGGACGATTACGACGCCAAGCGCATCGAGTACGGCGATGAATTCGAGGCCCTGATGGGCGCCGAAGGCATCAAGAAGCTGCTCGAAGAGATGGACCTGGACGTCGAGATCGACAAGCTGCGCAACGACATGACGGGCAGCGAGCTGAAGATCAAGAAGAACGCCAAGCGCCTGAAGGTGATGGAAGCGTTCAAGAAGTCCGGCATCAAGCCCAACTGGATGGTGATGGACGTGCTGCCTGTGCTGCCGCCCGATCTGCGTCCTCTGGTGCCGCTGGACGGCGGTCGTTTCGCGACCTCCGACCTGAACGACCTGTACCGCCGCGTCATCAACCGTAACAACCGTCTGGCCCGCCTGCTCGAACTGAAGGCGCCAGAAATCATCGTGCGCAACGAAAAGCGCATGCTGCAGGAATCGGTTGACTCGCTGCTGGACAACGGCCGTCGTGGCAAGGCCATGACCGGTGCGAACAAGCGTGCCCTGAAGTCGCTGGCCGACATGATCAAGGGTAAGAGCGGTCGCTTCCGTCAGAACTTGCTGGGTAAGCGCGTCGACTACTCCGGTCGTTCCGTGATTACCGTGGGCCCAACCCTGAAGCTGCACCAGTGCGGTCTGCCCAAGCTGATGGCGCTTGAACTGTTCAAGCCCTTCATCTTCGCGCGCCTGGAAGCCATGGGCATCGCCACCACGATCAAGGCTGCCAAGAAGGAAGTCGAATCGGGCACCCCCGTCGTGTGGGACATCCTTGAAGAAGTGATCAAGGAACACCCCGTGATGCTGAACCGTGCGCCTACGCTGCACCGTCTCGGTATCCAGGCGTTCGAGCCTGTGCTGATTGAAGGCAAGGCCATCCAGCTGCACCCACTCGTTTGCGCGGCCTTCAACGCCGACTTCGACGGTGACCAGATGGCCGTTCACGTGCCGCTGTCGATCGAAGCGCAAATGGAAGCCCGCACGCTGATGCTGGCCTCCAACAACGTGCTGTTCCCTGCCAACGGCGAACCCTCCATCGTGCCGTCGCAAGACGTGGTGCTGGGTCTGTACTACGCAACCCGCGAACGTACCAATGGCCGTGGCGAAGGCATGGTCTTCTCCGATATCCCCGAGCTGCAACGCGCGCTGGATAACGGTGTGGTCGAAATCACGGCCAAGATCAACATCCGTCTGACCGAGTACACCAAGAACAAGGAAACGGGCGAGTTCACGCCTGAGACCAAGCTGGTGGAAACGACCGTCGGTCGTGCGCTGCTGTCCGAGATCCTGCCCAAGGGCCTGCCTTTTGCGAACATCAACAAGGCGCTCAAGAAGAAGGAAATCTCCCGCCTCATCAATACTTCGTTCCGCAAGTGCGGTCTGAAGGAAACGGTGGTGCTGGCTGACAAGCTGCTGCAAAACGGCTTCCGTCTGGCGACCCGCGCTGGTATCTCCATCGGCATCGACGACATGCTCGTGCCGAAGGAAAAGTACGGCCTGATCGAACGCGCCGAAAAGGAAGTCAAGGAAATCGAACAGCAGTACGTCTCCGGTCTGGTGACCGCTGGCGAACGCTACAACAAGGTGGTGGACATCTGGGGCAAGACCGGCGACGAAGTCGGCAAGGTCATGATGTCGCAGCTGTCCAAGCAAAAGACCATCGACCGCAACGGCAATGAAGTCGATCAGGAATCGTTCAATTCGATTTACATGATGGCCGACTCCGGTGCCCGTGGCTCTGCTGCTCAGATCCGCCAGCTGGCCGGTATGCGGGGCCTGATGGCCAAGCCTGACGGCTCCATCATCGAGACCCCCATCACGGCTAACTTCCGTGAAGGTCTGAACGTGTTGCAGTACTTCATCTCCACCCACGGTGCTCGTAAGGGTCTGGCGGATACGGCGTTGAAGACGGCTAACTCGGGTTACCTGACACGTCGTCTGGTCGACGTGACGCAAGACTTGGTGGTCACCACCGTCGATTGCGGTACCGACCAAGGCATCAACACCCGTGCGCTGGTTGAAGGCGGTGAAGTCATCGAATCGCTGCGCGACCGTATCCTGGGCCGCGTGCCTGCAACGGACGTGCTGCACCCCGAGACCCAACAAGTCGTCATCGCCGCCGGCACGATGCTGGACGAAGATGCGATGGACGTCCTCGAAGCCGCTGGCGTCGACGAAGTCAAGGTCCGCACGCCGCTGACTTGCGCTACACGCTTCGGCCTGTGCGCCAAGTGCTATGGCCGCGACCTGGGCCGCGGTGGCCTGGTGAACTCCGGTGAAGCTGTCGGCGTGATCGCCGCGCAGTCCATCGGTGAACCCGGCACGCAGCTGACCATGCGTACCTTCCACATCGGTGGTGCCGCTTCGCGTGCCGCCATCGCTTCGAGTGTGGAAGCCAAGTCGGACGGCATCATCGGCTTCAATGCCACGATGCGTTACGTCACGAACGGCAAGGGCGACCTGGTGGTGATTTCGCGTTCCGGCGAAATCGTCATCTCCGACCAGCACGGCCGTGAGCGTGAGCGTCACAAGGTGCCGTACGGCGCGATCCTCAACGTCAAGGCTGACCAGACCATCAAGGCTGGCCTGATCCTGGCAACCTGGGATCCGCTGACCCGTCCGATCATCACCGAGTTCGCTGGTAAGGCCAAGTTCGAGAACGTCGAAGAAGGCGTGACCGTGGCCAAGCAGGTGGACGAAGTGACCGGTCTGTCGACCCTGGTTGTGATCGACCCCAAGCGCCGTGGCGCTGCCAAGGTCATCCGTCCTCAGGTCAAGCTGCTCGACGCTTCCGGCGCCGAAGTGAAGATCCCTGGTACCGACCACGCCGTGACCATCGGCTTCCAGGTTGGCGCGCTGATTCAAGTGCGCGACGGCCAGGATCTGTCGCCTGGTGAAGTGCTGGCCCGTATCCCAATCGAAGGTCAGAAGACCCGCGACATTACCGGCGGTCTGCCACGTGTGGCCGAACTGTTCGAAGCCCGTTCGCCCAAGGACAAGGGTTCGCTGGCCGAGATCACGGGTACCGTGTCCTTCGGTAAGGAAACCAAGGGCAAGGTTCGCCTGCAGATCACCGACCCCGAAGGTCAGGTCTGGGAAGATCTGGTTCCGAAGGAAAAGAACATCCTGGTGCACGAAGGCCAGGTGGTCAACAAGGGCGAATCCATCGTCGACGGCCCGGCCGATCCGCAGGACATCCTGCGTCTGCTGGGTATCGAAGAGCTGGCTCGCTACATCGTCGACGAAGTGCAGGACGTTTACCGTCTGCAAGGTGTGAAGATCAACGACAAGCACATCCAGGTGATCGTTCGCCAGATGCTGCGTCGCGTGCAGATCACCAATGCCGGCGACACCACCTACATCGTGGGCGAACAGGTTGAGCGTTCGGAACTGCTGGACACCAACGACCGCATGCGCGCCGAGGGCAAGATGATCGCCACGCACAGCGATGTGCTGCTGGGTATCACCAAGGCTTCGCTGTCGACCGACTCCTTCATCTCGGCCGCTTCCTTCCAGGAAACGACCCGCGTGCTGACCGAGGCTGCCATCATGGGCAAGCGCGACGAGCTGCGCGGCTTGAAGGAAAACGTCATCGTGGGTCGCCTGATCCCCGCTGGTACCGGTATGGCCTTCCACCAGGCACGTCGTGCCAAGGAAGAGATGGACGACACCGAACGTCGCGCCATCGCCATGCAGGAAGCGCAAGAGCGCGCTGCCATGGAACTGGCTGCCCTGGACGGTGACGATGTCGATGAGGCCGCACCTGCCGCTGAAGGCGGTGCTGCCGAATAAGCCGTCGATTCATCGCCGGCCGCTTCTGAACTGAAGCGCAAAGCGCCAGGCCCGAAAGGGCGCTGGCGCTTTTTCTTTACCGGGCGGCAAACACCCGTTTTATCTGCCCATTTATGAGGCAGTGCCCCTTCTATCGTCCGTGCCATGGTTTGACAAATCTGGAGCCGGTTGATATGGGCACTTTCGCCAACTTAAAGAGCAGCAGTACCCTTTCCCTGGATCTGGAGGTGCGCGTGGCCGCTACGGATGCAGATCTGGTGGATGCTGGCCGGGTTCGCGAAACCGCGTACGGCCATCATCTGGGGGCAACAGTCGTCAATTTCGGGATGGCATCCGATCCACTGGACCGTGCGCCGGGCACGGTTGTGCTCTTGTGCCGGGACAAAGCCACTGGGCAGGCCGTTGGTACGGCGCGCATTCAACCTTCGGGCTCAGGGGCGCCTTTGATGATCGAGCGCAGCGTCATCTTGCCGCATCAACTGGCGAACCAATCTCGTGCCGAGGTCACGCGTCTGGCGGTCATGCCTGGCGCGTCGGCGCTGGTCAAGCTCTGCCTGATGAAAGCGGTTTACCTGTATTGCGAGGCCCACGGCATCCATTGGTTGGTGATCGCGGCGCGCAATGAGGCTTTGTCGCGCGACTATCGCCGCCTGGGCTTCAAGGACTTCCTGGCGCCCGGCCAGATGGTGCCACTGGCACACGCTGGGCAATTGCCTCACTTCGTGTTCACGATGGATGTGCAGGGGATTGAGGATGAATGGCATCGCACCGGGCATCGCCTGCATCACTTCATGTTTGAAGCGATGCACGAGGACTTGCCTCAGTTTCGCCCGTCATCGCTTCCTGGCTCTTCGTCGCAGCGCCTGGTGGCGTGAGCGCGTCGCCGCTCCACCGTTTGATCACGCGCCCCAGGTCTTCCAATGTGCAGGGCTTGGCGAGGAAGTCGTCCATGCCGGCATCCAGGCAATCTTGCCGTTCGGCATCCGTGGTCGTAGCAGTCAGGGCGATGATGGGGACGCGCCTGAGACCCAACTCACGCTCTTTGAGTCGGATCATGCGCGTGGCTTCATAGCCGTTGAGGACGGGCATGTGGCAGTCCATCAGCACAATGTCAGGGCGCTGCAGCGTGCGCAAGGCCTTGCTCAGCGCGTCTGCGCCATGCGGCACACGCTCGGCATCCACGCCGATGATCTCCAGAAAATTCATGGCGACCAAGGCATTGATCTCATTGTCTTCGGCCAGCAGGATCCTGCAATGGCGCGAGCCCTGGAAGGCGGCTTGCGCCGTGAGCGGCGTGTCTTCTATCGTGCCGGCCATGGCGTCCGGCAAGCAGGCCGTGAAGACCATGGTGGTGCCTTCACCCATCACGCTGCGAGCGGAGATGTCACCCTTCATGGCCCTGGCGATGTCTCGCGCGATGGTCAGGCCCAGTCCTGCGCCTTGCGCCGCTTGCTCGGCAGAGCTGTTGGCCGACTGCTGGAAGGCCTCAAAGATCTTGCCGAGGTCGTCAGGCGGAATGCCGCAGCCGCTGTCACGCACTTCGGCCCGGACCACGCCACTGGCGGCATCACGGTCTATCGTCAAGGTCACGCTGCCGGCTTGTGTGAACTTGATGGCGTTGCCCAGCAGGTTGTGCAGTACCTGGCGGAAGCGCGCGGGGTCGCCCATCACCCAGCATGGCGAAGGCAGGTGCCCATTCACCTTGAACTGCAAACCCTTGTCTTCGGCGCGCATGGTGTAGATGCCCGCCAGTTGTTCGATTTGGGTGGAAAGGTCATGCCGTTCGTGGCGGATCATGAACTGGCCTGCCTCTATGCGTGAGATGTCCAGCAAGTCGTTGATGAGCGCCAGCAGATGGGTGCCGGAAGACTCGATCAATTCGATACGGCGCAGGGCTGTGGGATCTTGTTCGGCGAGGTGCAAGAGCTTGCTCATGCCCAGGATGCCTTGCAAGGGGGTGCGCAATTCGTGGCTGATGTTGGCCAGAAACTGGGTTTTGACGGCGCTTTGCCGCACAGCTGTTTTGAGTGCTTCTTCCTTTTCGTGGGCCAGGGCCTGCGCATGCAGGCGCAACTGGATGCCCTCCACCACCCGGCGTTCGCTGCGCATGGCCGTGGCGATTTGAAGACCGAGCAGCAAGCACAAGCCCAGACTGCCGAGCCCGCTGAGCGCGTCCCCCCTCAGCATCATGCCGAGCGCAGTGGGGGCCAGGATAGGGGCGGCATAGCCTGCGGTGAAGCGGGCGCTGACCTGAAGCCCGAAGGTCGCCACGCAGGAAATGCAGGCCAGTGCGGCTGCAAAAAACGAATGAATAGGTTGAGGTGACAGGGCGCTCACATACAAGCCGGCCGCCCCCCAGACCAGCGCATCGATCACCAGTGCCAGCAGGGTACTGGCCCCCCAGTGGCTGCCAGGCCGCACTTGCCGCGCATACATACTGCCCTGGCCAATGCGAAATGCCGAAACGAGCAACTTGCTCGCCAGCCAGGCATCGACGATGAGCGTTGGGGCGGCTTGCCCACGCAGCGACCAAGCCAGTGCGATGGCAAATGCCGAGGCCACAACCACGCCGATGCGGGCATGCGCCCAGATCATTTGCAGTTGTTCTGATTCAACCTGATTGCTGACCCGCAGCGCCTGATCGTCCTTGCGGTGCCACGAACGAGTCAGGGATTGGAATAGGAGCATGCCTGCACACGGTGGTGAGCTACTTCTGCCTGGACGCCGTACCCGAATAGCTTGGCACTGTGCGCCAAAAAAGTGTGCAGGTCCAGTGGCCGGTGTCAGCGGCACCACAGTGCGCCTGGCCGTGCGCTTCAGTTGGGCATCAGCGGGATGTCCGTGACACCCACATCCACGCCAAGCTGGCTCAGCAGGGTGGTGATCTGGCCGCGATGGTGCGTCTGGTGATTGAAGATCTGCATCACGGCCGCCACATACGGCATCGTGATCTGCTTTTGATACACAACGCTGAAGAAGCTGAAACTGCGCGAGGACTCTACGGACTCCAGGTGCACGGCCCAGTCCATCAGCTTCTCATCCATGGACTCTCTGGCTGCGCGCAAAGCGCTGAAATCCTCATGCAACTCCTGTGACGGGGAGGTCATGGTGACCGGCTGCCCCTGCATCCGTTGCATCCAGGCCTGATCGCCCAGCAGCAGGTGATTGAGCGTGCCGTGAACAGATTTGAAAAAGGCGCCACGATCAGCCTTGCGCTGCTCGTCTGACAGCGTGGCCGCCGCATCGTAGATCTTGCCGTTCATCCAGCGGTTGTAGCGCGCCATCGCAATGGCGTAGTCCCGCAGGCTCCAGGTGTCGAGCGTGTCGTTCATGTGAGACCTTCCCTCTGTTCATGTGTGTTCAGGCCCCAAGCCTAACCTCGATGGCACACGCTGAACAGATGGCAGGTCTTTTCCAACTCCTCCAGCCAGTCGGGATCAGGGCTGGGCGGGCAGGTAGAACTGACTGGCGATCAGCTTGCTGCCCAGGCGTGGCTTGTTGCCCGCCAGCGCCGGATATTTGACCGGCACGATGGCGCCAGCTGTCAGGATGCCCGTGCTGCCCAGCGCTTCATAGGCGGCCTGGATCTGTTTGTCGCTGGCGCCGCTCAGGCTCAGGTCCAGATCAGGATTGGCCACCGGAGCGATCACATTGAGCTTGGTGGCAGCCAGCGATGGGCATGGTGCCGTGATGCAAACGATGCCTGTGCTTTTGACGCCGTAGAAGGTACCCAGCGGAGACCGAGGTCCTTGAGCTTGCCATGCCTCGGAAATGGTCAATTGATCTGCGGTGTAAAGGCCTGCTGGCGCCGGTTCCAGCACGCCTCGAACCAGGGCCTTGCCTTGTGCGAACTGGGCATCAAACGCCGCTTGCTGTTCCGGCGTCCAGCCCAATGCGCGCGCGTTGAGTTGTACGGCGTGGCATTCCTTTTGTTGAGAGCCATCGGCGCAGCGCGTCAGGGCCTGGTTGACAGACTTGACGAAGTAGCCGCCACACATTGGGTAGGCACATTTGCGGGCGTCCTGGCGTGTGACGATCAGGTAGCTGTCACGCGTCTGCAGCACGGGCGTGCTCGCATCCTGCGCCAATGCGGGCAAGGGAGCGGTGGCCAGTGTCAAGACGCTCAGGGCGGCAAGGGTCAATCGCTTGATCATGTGAGATCCTCCAGCGGTTTGTGATGGGAACAGCGAACCCGGCGGACTATAGGTCGCCACAAGGCCGGTGCCAAGCGCGGGCGGGCACGCAGATCGGCAAGATGTATTGCAGCTTGTAAGCGAGCCTGGGCTTACGCTTGTGCCTGGCCTGGCGGCAGCCCCGGATGGGGCCAGCCCAGCAACTCAGCCAGGCGCGTGACCACCCAGGTCGCCTCTGATTCGTTGACAGCACCCTCTGGTGCGCAAAGCCCCTTGTGGCATCGGGCCAGCACCTCTTGCTCGTCCACCCCGATCTCCACATGGATGCTGCGGCAATGCTCGGTGAGGTGCTGCGCCAGGTCTTCGCAGATCTCGTAGCGATCCCGTAAATCGCGCAGGGGAATGGTCAACCGTTTGCGCGCATCGCAGTAGAGCGCCATGAACGACGGTGGGATCTCGATCTGATATTCGTCTGACATGCTGCTTTGTACCTCAGAAGCCACGGCGCTGATCACGCGCCCGGCATTGGACAATCAGGGCATGAGCACTTCCAGCCATGACGCCTGGCGTTTCCGGCCGCGCCTGACCCTGCACACCCTCAGCCGAGGCGATGGCCTGCTGGGCATGCAGGGGCATGGCCGCTTTGGCCCACGTGGCCCACAGGTGACTGTGGCCCGCATCGATTGGACCTATGCCGGGCCAGGTGCTGCATGGTGGTCCGTGCCGGCTCCGAGCAGCGTGCTGTATGCCCGCCATGTTGACGTGATCGAGGTAGCCGATGCGCAGGGACGGATGCAGGCGCTGCGGCGGGATCCAGATGTTGAGGCCGAAGCCTTTGATCAACTGCAAGACACGGGCTTGCAGCCCTTGCCGCATGACGCCCTGCAGTGGCGCGCCCCGCAACTGGCGCAATCCGCAGGCCAGACGCACGAACCGCTGTGGTCCTTGCTGCAAGAAGATCAGTTTGGTGATTTCTGGCTTGAGCAGGTGCCGGCACTGCAGGCCAAAGGGTGGTCCATTGTGGTGCGTCCTGGCTTTGCCCACCAAAGCACGCCCGTGGCCAACTGGCGCCTGATCATCAGCCAGGAAACGGGCGAGCCTGAAGCCAAAGAGCTGATCGCACCTTTGCAACTGCCTGCCAGTGCCGCCATCACGCCGTTGGGGGCGCCGCGCCGCGAAGGTTCCTGGCTGGTGACCTTGGGTGTGGAGGTTGATGGTCAGCAGCTTGATCTGGCGCCCCTGATTGCCGACCTCATCAAGCGAGACAAACGTTGGCTCAACGCCGCAGACATCGCGGATATCGCCGATGACGCCATCGTCATTCTCAAGGCGCCGGGCGGCAAGCGGATCGAAGCCCGGGCCGCACCGCTCAAGGCCATTGTCGGTGCCATGGTGGACCTGTTGATGGACCCCAGGCGCCGCGAGGGGCCGATCAAGCTGCAGCAATGGGATGCTGTGCGCGTGGATCAACTGCGCGAGCAATTGATGGACACGCAGGCCGCCCGCGCTGGCCGCCATGGCGCCTGGCAACTGCAAGGTGAAGCCGGCTTGCATTCGCTCACCCAGCGATTGCGCACGGCTGGTACGCCGCAACGCGTCCCCGATCCCGCAGGCCTGGGCGTGTCCCTGCGTCCCTATCAACAGCACGGCGTGGCCTGGCTCCAGTACCTGCGCGAGCAGCGGCTGGCCGGCATCCTGGCTGATGACATGGGCCTGGGCAAAACCGCGCAAGCCTTGGCCCACCTGCTGATCGAGAAGCAGGCCGGCAGACTGGATCTGCCCGCGCTCATCGTCATGCCCACCTCGCTCGTCTTCAACTGGCAGGCCGAAGCCCGACGCATGGCGCCTTCCCTGCGTGTACTGGCCTTGCAAGGTCCTGAACGTGGTGGGCTCATGAGCCTCATTCCCGACCATGATGTCGTGTTGACCACCTATCCGCTGGTGTGGCGCGACATCGAGCGACTTGCCGAGCACTTCTTTCACGTCGTGATCCTTGACGAAGCCCAGACCGTGAAGAACGCCGCCAGCAAAAGCGCGGCCGCGATTCGTCGGCTCCAGTCGCGTCACCGCCTTTGCCTGACAGGTACACCGCTGGAAAACCACCTGGGCGAACTCTGGGCTCAGTTTGACTTTCTGATGCCGAGCTTTCTGGGTGACATGCGCAGCTTTCAGCGCCAGTGGCGTGACCCCATCGAACAAAACGGCGAAACCTTGCGCGCCCAACTGTTGGCCCAGCGCGTGCGCCCCTTCATCCTGCGACGCCGCAAGGTCGATGTACTCAAGGAGTTGCCACCCAAGACCGAAGTGGTGCAGCAACTTCAATTGGAGGGGCAGCAAAAGACCTTGTACGAAAGCGTGCGCGTGGCCGCTGACGAGATGGTGCGCAAGGCCTTGAACAAACAGGGCTTTGAAGGCGCTCAGATTGCCGTGCTGGATGCGCTGCTCAAGCTGCGTCAGGTTTGCTGCGACCCCTGGTTGGTCAAGGGCCGCAAGATGCCTCGGGGGATGGAGCGCGCCAAACTCGCCTGGCTGTGCGATACCCTGCCGTCACTGTTGGACGAAGGCCGCCGTGTATTGGTGTTCTCTCAGTTCTCCGAAATGCTGGGCTTGATCGCTGACGAACTGGTCGCTTTGAATTTGCCTTTTGTGATGCTGACCGGTGAGACGCTGCCGGCGCATCGAGCGGACGTCGTTCGCCAGTTTCAGGAAAAACAAGTGCCGCTCATGCTGGTGACGCTCAAGGCCGGCGGCGTGGGCCTCAACCTGACGGCGGCCGATACCGTCATCCATGTGGACCCCTGGTGGAATCCGGCTGTCGAGCAGCAGGCGACCGACCGTGCGCACCGTATCGGCCAGGATCAGCCGGTGACGGTTTACAAGCTCGTGGTGGCCGGCAGCATCGAAGAGCGCATCCAGGCCTTGCAGGCGCGCAAGTCGGCGTTGGCCGAAGGCGTGCTGGGGGAAGACGGTGCGCTGGCCATCAAGTTCAGCCAGGCGGATCTGGATGCTTTGCTCGCGCCGCTGGCGTGACGTTTAACAACGTTGCAAATAAAGTCCGAATAATTGCAGTTTGTTACCTAGGGTTTTTACCCACGGCTGCGCGTTTTCCCTTAGACTGGGCTCCATCGAATTCAAGGAGTTCACCATGGCTCAGACAGGTATCAAGCTGCACCGCGTTTCGCACCAGACTCCGGCTGATCTGGCGCACAAGCAACTGGAAGTGGAAAAAGTGGGCGTGATCGTCGGCTTCCTCGCCGGTCTGCCTCTGGCCGTGGGTACTGTCAGCGAAGTGTTGACGGCGCATGGCGCTGCTGACTGGCTGGTTGGCCTCGCCATGGTGGTGACCCTGGCGGCGACCACCTCCGTAGGTTTGCGCGTGGGCTCGTCCATTGCCACCTTGCTGGGCAAGCGCGACTGACCCGCTCCCCAGCTTCACGCCAAAACGGCTCGGTCCTGATCAGACCGAGCCGCTTTTTTTTGTGCTGCCCCAGAATGGAAAAAAGGCCGCGCAAGGCGGCCTGAAAACATAGGAGCTAAAAAGATCGCTGAGCGGATCAGGCCTTGCGGCGGCGGGCTGTCAGACCAATGCCAATCAAACCCAGGCCCATCAAGGCGTAGGTTGAAGGCTCCGGAACTGCGGCTGTGGCGTTGACGCCGGCCAGACGGAAGCTGCTCAAATTGCCTGTTGCCTGGATGACGAACGAGGAGCCCGTCACATTGGACAGGTTGAAGCTCTTGATGAGCAAGCCATTGTCATTGTTGAGGCCACCCAGATTGATTTTGGTGCTGCCGCTCGTCAAGGTGGCGTGGTCGAACGAATCAAACAGGTAGTCGTTTTCCCACATGGAGAAGCGCAAACCAGTCAGATTGACCTTCTTGTTGAAGGTCAGCACCAGGTAGTCGCCCGGGCTGTCGAACAGGCTGCTATTGACTTCACCGAAGTCCAGCAGGCTGTTGGTCACCACACCGAGGCCATCCCAGCGGCTGTCAACGAGAGCTTGTTTGCCGTTCGACGTGAATGCCGTGACGGCCAGGCTCAGGCTGCCCGACGTGAAGTTAGGCGAGGTGCTGACCTGATCAAACACAGGGCCTTCAAAGTAAAACTGGAAGGTGCTGCTGGGAACGGTGGCGTGTGCGGCCAATGGGGCCAACATGGCCAGGGACAACCATTTCGCTTTTTGGGTAAGAGACATGCTCTCTCCTGTGTGGTGATGTCAGCAAAGTCTCCGTGTCTCTGCCTAAGGGTTTCAATTTAACCAGTACGGGTTAGATTTGGCATCCCCATTGATACGGGGGTGATATTCGGAAAACCGTGACAATTGACACGCTTGGCCCCTTTGTCTGGGGATCTTGCGTCTTTGGCTCGCCTGGCGCTACAATGGAAAGCTTTTCGGCCTTCGCCTGGCCTTTTGTTTTCGATGAATTTCGAAGCAAAGGAGGGTGTTGGCCGTTTTGTGCTTGTCTCAAGCGTGGTCGACTGTTCGTTCAAACATCCTCCAAGTGCTTGATTTTCAAGTGTTTTTTCAACGGGAACCAACTAAATGCCAACGATCAATCAGCTCGTGCGCCATGGCCGTCAGGTCGAGGTCACGAAATCCAAGTCGCCCGCGATGCAGAACTGCCCGCAGCGCCGTGGTGTGTGCACCCGCGTGTACACCACGACTCCTAAGAAGCCTAACTCCGCTCTGCGTAAGGTTGCCAAGGTGCGCCTGACCAACGGTTTCGAGGTGATCTCCTACATCGGCGGTGAAGGCCACAACCTGCAAGAACACAGCGTCGTGCTGGTTCGCGGCGGTCGTGTGAAGGACTTGCCAGGTGTGCGTTACCACATCGTGCGCGGCTCCCTTGACCTGCAAGGCGTCAAGGACCGTAAGCAGTCCCGCTCCAAGTACGGCGCCAAGCGCCCGAAGAAGGCCTAATCAGCCTGTTGAGAATTTGTCGGTCCATCTTCATCAGCGCGTCACCAAAGTTGTGCAAGCTGATTGTCGAGAAGGCCGAGGTGGCGGTTGTGTCCGGGTTGTCCGGCATGAACCGAGTAAGTGGAGCGATCAGCCTCATTTTTTGATGGCGCTCCAGATGCCGGCGATAAGCCAGCATCAACTGAAGCATTGAAAGGAAACGAAATGCCTCGTCGTCGCGAAGTACCCAAGCGTGAAATCCTCCCAGATCCCAAGTTCGGATCTGTGGACCTCTCCAAGTTCATGAACGTGATCATGGAATCCGGCAAGAAGGCTGTGGCCGAGCGCATCATCTACGGTGCCCTCGAACAAGTCGAAAAGAAGGCCGGCAAGGATCCGCTGGAAATCTTTAACGTCGCTCTGAACAACATCAAGCCCGTGGTGGAAGTGAAATCCCGCCGCGTGGGTGGTGCGAACTACCAGGTTCCCGTTGAAGTTCGCCCTGCTCGTCGTATGGCTCTGGCCATGCGTTGGTTGAAAGAATCGTCGCGCAAGCGCTCCGAAAAGTCGATGGCCCAACGTCTGGCCAACGAACTGCTGGAAGCCGCTGAAGGCCGCGGCGGCGCGATGAAGAAGCGTGACGAAGTCCACCGTATGGCTGAAGCCAACAAGGCCTTCTCGCACTTCCGCTTCTAATCCACCACCTGCGGCTTCGGCCGCAAAAAAGCGCCCGGTTCGTGATTCTGTGTTCGACAGGCACGGCCGGCGCTTTGTCAAATCTGGAGTGACACCATGTCCCGCAAGACCCCGATTGAGCGCTAC
>NZ_SCTN01000606.1 GCF_004297345.1 Aquabacterium sp.
CGGGTTCGAACTTCTGCCCGGTGACGCTGGACCACGTTCGCCCGGCCCAGATCTTTTGCACCGCTGCTTGCGTCACACCGAACTTGTCACCCGCTTCGGCCAACGACATCGACCCTTTCAGCGCGTACAGCGCCAGCACCACCTCAGTAGTCATGCGGGGAGTGGTTCGGGATGTGACGCGGAGGTTGGCGCGGTGATACGGGCTGATACACCGGTCGTTGCCGCACGTTTGAACCGTCCGATCGTACCGCTGGATGCCAGATTCGGGGAACCACGCGGTCATCATCCACAGGAACGCCGACCGCGACGACGTCTCGTTGTTGGGTCGCGGATCGCGCCGATGGTAGAACATCGGATGTCGTCGGTGCTCGCCTGCGGCTGACATGGCGCCCGACCACGTCCAGCATCCCGACGCGTGTCTGCTGACCCGCCGCCTAAACGAGTAGGCCAGGCTGACCCGTCGGGCGAACGTGTCCGCGTGCTCGTACCGTCGACGCGCGGGCTGGCCCTGCAGCTTGACCCACGCGTCCTCGTCTCGCGGCTTGGCAACCATCATATCTTCTTCCGGCACACGGGTCCGATCCCGATGCTGGCCGTCAAGGTGATGCCGCACCGGCAGCACGCGCCGTTGTCGGCCGACCAGTTCTCAGCGTCCTCGACGGTCATCCGATCGCTGGCCGACAGCCGCATTATTGCGCCCCGGTCGTAAACGAACTTGTGCATCCGCTGCTTACCGTTTGCCATCATCACCGGTGTGACCAGCGGGGTGTTAACCTCGGCGTACAGACGGCCGTTGCCTGAGAACTTGACCTTGTACACTCGGCCGTCCCGCCGGTACATGCCGGGTTCGGTGACCGGAATTCGGATTGTGCTAGGGAGCGGCGCGGCAGGGGTGGCGCCAACCGCCTTCTGGTACCTACTGAGCGTAGCCGACAGGCCCGACCGCATGCCGCACGGTCGGGCCGAGGAGCAGCATTCGGCGTCGTGGACCTTGATGGCTTCAGTCACCATCTTGATGCGAGACCTAAGTTCTTCCTTGGATGCCATGCCACCAGTATAACATGACACTTGCACCAGGAGCAAGTACTACGCCTTGATGGCCGAGCCGCACGAATCACACAAGATGACTGCGGTGCCGTCGCCACGGAATTCCGACAGCAGGTCGTCCGGGTTCATGTCTTTTGCGCACGACGGACAGAACCAGAACGAGCCGTCGGCAGCCGACAAGTATGCTACCGGCTTTTCAAGCTTGCACTCGGAGCCGTTGTAGCGGAACACACCCAGAGAGAATGGGGACGGGTCGAAGTCACTGCGCGGATTCCAGTGAACCGGCTGACCTATGAACGGTGCGCGGTCGCACACTATTCGGTCGCCTGGCTTATACGACTTCAACAACTTACTAGTGTGGCTCATCGCAGCCTCCCGGTTGTTTACCACCCAGGATAACATGCGGTTGTCGCGTACGCAAGTATGCGATCAAAAAATAAGCCGACGCCCCAACCAGTGTGGGAAGCCTGGTTGGGGCGTCGGCCGTGGGGGGCGGCAGATCAGCTGCAGACAGGGAACAGCCGATTAAACTCGGCAAGGTCGTCGACTCGACCGGAGACTACGAACTCGCTCTGAGGCTGCCGCCCGCTCTCTTTCGAGTATACACGAAGACGGCCCTCGCCATAAGTATACCCGGTTTCGACCTCCAGGCCTTCGGGTAGGTACCGCCACCGCCCCGGTCGAACCACCTCGAAGTCAGAGGCCGAGACCCGTTGCCGGATCTCGGCCATCTGCTCGTCGACTCGCATCACTCGAACCGCGTACTCGTCGACTTCAGGCAGCATTGGCGTGCTCCTGCTTCGTCACGCCAGTAACCTGCTGGTGGTAGTCGTTGCCGAAGATGTTGGCTCGCAGGTACGCGCCGAACGTCTCCTTGTTCGTGGTGAAGGCCTTGAGGGCCTCCTTGGGGTCGAGGTTGTACTTCTCGACTATGACGCCCAGCAAAACTCGACCGGGCAGTCGGTGGCCTGCGCGAATACGGGATGCCGTTGTGAAGTGGCACCCGACCCGCTCGGCGAACGCTTCCAGAGTAACGGCTGTTCCCGTGTTCGTCGTATCCATGATACAAGTATAACACGGGATTTGCGCCGCGCGCTAGTACCCGCCCGTAACTACCAGTTACTACTCCTGGTTGCCGGTCTTGGGGCCGTCGTCGTAGGCGGTGACGTACACGCCGCGACGCAGAGACGCCGGGATAGCCGGAGGCACCTTTGCCGTTACCTGCGTGCGCACGAACAGCGCCAGAATCACCGACACGGCGGACAGCGCCACCGCCTGCTGGTCGGCCGACCAGCTGAGTCCGAACCCGACGGCGAGGGCCAGAGCAGCCTGAGCGAACCCGTACACGGCGGCAGCGACGCCGTCATGCGTCATGAATGCGACGATCACGCCGACCAGCGCGGCAGCCACCGCGTTGATCATTGCCTGCTGGTCGTCGGAGACGTTCAGCCAGAACGCTGAGATCAGCTTGACGACTACGGCGACGAACGCCAGCCACGCGGCCGGTTCCCGCCTGAAGATGGTGATGTCCATGTTTCCGCTTCTCTCTGTGATCACACGTTGGGAACGTGCAGCTTCGCCCACGAAGTGGGGCCGGGGGTTCCGTCGGCGTCGCTGCCGGTGTAACCCAGGTGGCGTTGCCACGCCGCGTACGAACGTTCGTCGCCAGAGCCCCACACGTCGGCCTTGAGCGACGACAAGTAGTGGTTGCACCCGACTGCCACCAGCCGTTTGTGCATCGCGGCGATGATGGGACTCTTCCGGCCCGATGAGAAGAAACTCTTGCCGGGGAACGGCTCGTACGTGGGTTTGGCCGGGACGACGGGCACCACGAACGCAGGCCACGACCCGGGGTCGACGTGAGTGTTCTCGGGAACCTGTGAGTGGCCGTACCAGCCGCCCTCAGTTTCCCATACGTGTTCGCTTCGGTGCGGAGTGAAGTCGGTTGGTCGGCCCATCGGCCACGTGTCCGGGACGCCCAGCGATCGGACCCAAGCATTGAGATCTGCCCAGCCTTTACAAGGCGTGTCGGACAGCGTGGCGTACACTGTGCCGTCGACGCGACAGTACGGGAAGAACAGGGCCTCTACTTGGATGACAACCTTACCGGCGCGGTTGGTCCGGGTACCTCCGGCCAGGTCCACCACGGACTTGGATCTGGAGTCGGCGGGGTAGAACTGGCAGATTTCGCCGGTGAACGGGGACCACAGGATATGCGGCGCAACTCCCACACCGGAGCCGGTGAAGTAGGATCTCAGTTTGTTGAACGACACCAGGTCCTGCGGGGCCTTCGGTGTGGCGTTGCGATCCCACGTGATGTGGCCGATGGCCTTTGGCGGGTACTGTTGGTCGGTTGGTGCGTGATCTCCGACGTCATCCTGGATGGCGCCGGGCATCCATAGTGCAGTCGTCACTACGGTGTCTCCTTGCCGTTGAGTAGTAGTTGAATGTCCCGACGATGCTCCTGGTGGAGCTGTCGGATGTGGTCGGCGTGACGCCGGTTGTTGACCTTGTGATACGCCCACACCACGGGCACCCACAGCACGTTGGCCAGCAGATTGGGCCACAACGCCGACCACACGCTCATGCGACGCCGTTAGCTATCGCCCACGCTCGCAGCGAGGTGTACGCGCTGAGAACGGCCGGATCGACGGACGGCGCAGGGGGTGGCGTAACGCCTGCGAACAGCGGAACGGTCACGTCGCCGTTCTGCGCCAGCAGAGTCTTCATGTCGGCGCCCTTGATGTAGCCACGACCGTTGACGCCCCACGACGTCCCCCACGAATTGTCGGGCCACACCCGGTCGTTCACCGCGTCGTACTCACGGACCAGCAGCTCGTGACCGCCCGCCAGGCCGCTGGACTCATCGAGCGGAATGTGTCCGTCCGACTCGGGGTCGAACATGGAGTTGTACCACGGGATGCCGATCAGCACCGGGCCCGACTGCAGCGCCGTCACCATAGCCGAGTAGCTGAACGCGTGCGTGTAGCCCTTGAGCAGTCCGAGCTGCTGACCGGTCTTGCCGCACGCTACACCCGACGACCCGGTGTCGTCCTGCGGCATGTGCCCCGGGATGCTGTCCAGCCACGTGTTGAGGGTGTACGCCTTGACAGCGAAATCCTCGTTCAGCTCGTACGACCCAGCGGCGAAAATGCCCTTGCTGTCGGCGGTGACTGATACCGTCGGCGAGGCCGTGCGCCCCAGCGAGTCGGTTCCGAGAGCGGCAGTGAGGGCGTTACCGGTGCACGATCCCAGCTGACCCTGATCGAACACGGGGTCGGTGGTTCGCCTCGTCCACACCACCGACTTCAGCGCGACCTTCGGCGCCACCCCCGCCGCGTGTCGTATCGACGCCGCGTGGTGTTCGATGTGACGACCGAGCCGAGGCCTGGACGCCGGGTCAGCTTCGGTGATAACGTGAATAGCTACGGTCATCTGACCGCTCCTTACTTGGTTGTGATCCATTGTGCTACGGCGACCACCAGCAGCGCAACAGTTAAAACAGTGGGGATGGCGTACCGGCGCCATTCGGTCAGGGCCGTCTGCCTCTCGGTTTCGACCTGTATGTCCAGTTCGATACGGTCCACCCGAGATCTTACGTCCACTACCTGCCGGGCCAGGTCTTCTACTTGCTCGTAGTCAGCCTTGCTGTCTATCTTGCCGTACAGCTTGTCAACAGAGCCCTTGATATCCTGCAAAAGCTCTTTCACACTGTAGCTGACAACGGCATCGTCGTCCTGCTGACCCTCGCGGTTGTTACTAACCAACACATATCTCCCGCCTCGTTCAGTTGAGCTTCGTAACGCCTATTGGTCGTGGGGGAACCACGCCGTCAGCGTACGTGATGTACGACACCGCCGACAGCGCTCCGGTGTTCACCGGGGCGCGCAGTAGTCGTATGTTGGACAGATACAGCAGGTCGGTTACTGCTGGTGTGTTGGTCATCGTCGGGTTTACCCCGGCGTAGTGCGCGCCCACTGGCACTTCGAACGTCTTCACCAGGTGAGTCCAGGTGGCGGCAGCTATGTTAGTGCCGCTGAACGACGTCGAGATGTATACCCCGTTGCGATCAAACCAGTTGATGCTGATGCTGACCTGGTTCCACCCCGCGCTGGAGTACACCCATCCGTCGGTGACGTAGTAAAACTCGCCGTTGATCAGGCTGGGGTTGGTCGATATGGGGATGTTCTCGGACTCGATGTACGGACCGTTGGTAACGCCGTCCGGCGTAATCAAGCCGGAGAACGGAAACCCACCGTGTGTCTGCGCGCTGGACCTGGTCAGGGTGCATCCCACCGAGTACCATGGGGCCGTGACCGAGGTAAACGCCGGGTTTGCATCCAGCGCGTTGTTGGGCTCGGTCGTTGACTCGCACAGACCCAGCAGCGTCTTCTGATTTGACGACAGCACCAAGGTCGTGGTGGCTGCCGCCTGCGTGCTGTCGTTCGGGTCGTCCCATGTGTGGATCACGCTGCCGGACGCGGTCTTGTCGTACACCACCATCGGCACGGCGGTGGCGGTAGAGAAGTTGGTCCAGGTGCCGCTGTTGCGCGTGCTAGTCTTCATGTTGTTGGGCAGCGGAGTGTTGATCTGATACCCGAACGACAAGTAGCTTGACGCGTCCGGCCCCTGGTTTTGCTGCATCACCACGTGGTACGTGCCCGTGGCGGTGAGGCCCGTAGCGGGCAACGGTATCGAGATCAGCGGCACGGGCGAGAATTCGAAATGCACGTACCGCTGGTTTACCCGGTCGACAGCTACCAGCACGCCGGACCCATTGGTCGTCGTGAACGAGCTGGTGTAAAAGCTATCGATGATGCTGGTGCCGGTTCCGGCCGTTCGCACCCAGTTGCCCAGCCCGGCGTCAGTTACCGATATGACCTGGATGTCGTTTACGAAGTTGTTGCCGGAGTCGATCCCGCCCGCTACGATGAAGTAGTCATCGATGACGTTGCCGTTGGCTCCGCCAGCGAAGTACACCGGCACCGGCAGGTTGGGGCCGGTATTCCACGCACCCAGCGACCCGTCAGCGTTGATTCGGGCGTAGTACACGGAAGCGCTGGCCACCACGCCGGTGTGGGCTCCACCACACACAATCAGCCACCCATTAAGCGCAGCCGCAAATGTGTCATCAAGGGCCGTCGGCAGGGGGGTGGTGGTAGACCACGCGCTGAGCGATCCATTGGACGACGTGTTGTAGTAGACTGCCGTGGTCTGGGTGGCTCCGGTGTTGTCAGTATCCCCTCCGATAACGTACACGAAGTTGCCGTACGAAGCTCCGCTGCCGTTCACTGATGCGGCTGGCAGGTCTGGCTGCTTACTCCAGCTACCGATTGTGCCGGTGTTGGGATCCCAGCTGGCGGTATATACGCCCTTGAACCCCAGGGTAGTGGTGCCAGTTAGCGCTGCCGCTCCGCCCGCGTACATAACGGTGTCGGCGGTGGCAGCGGTCGACCCCTGCACGATGTTCTTGGGTAGCGGAGTCGCATGCTGCGGTAGTCCGTACGTCGTACCGCCGTTAAAGGCAGCGACGCTGACGTTGTTTACCGCCAGGAACGTGGCGTCGTCGGCTCCACCCAAGATGATTGAGTAGTTGCCGCTGGACACCACCGACACATCAAACACGTTAGACGTGTCGGTACCGGCGGGAACTATCCACGACTGCGTTCCGCTCGACAGGTACAACGAGGAGTTGAACTGTGGCTGCGCCAGTACGGGCGTGTCGATAGTTAGGCCGTCGATGGCAGCCAGGTTATTTATCCACGACGCCGGTACGTAGGTCGACGACAGCGGCGTTCCGCTGGTGTCTGGAGCGCCAGCGTTGTTTGGCCACAGGGTGACCAGCAGGTCGGCGCCGTTGTTTACCGGCTTGATTGGCAACGCCACCCGCCCGATGGCCGTCTTGCCGCCCGGCATCACAAATGCTTGGTCCACGTCCGCACTGTTGCCGGGACTGTACCACCCGAATGTTGTGCCGTTGGCCGG
>NZ_SCTN01000006.1 GCF_004297345.1 Aquabacterium sp.
GACTCGAAATACGGAGGCCCCACCGAGATCTTGCCTGCACCCAGCGCATCCAGTGCCAGGGGATAGAGCGTTCCCAGCAAGATGGTGCCTGCCGTGACCACCAGAAACACGTTGTTGAGCAGCAGCAGCGACTCGCGCGAGAACAGGCTGAATCGCCCGCCCAGCCCCACCTTGGGTGCACGCCAGGCGTACAGCGCCAAGGAGCCACCAATCACGATCAACAGGAAGACCAGGATGTAGAGGCCACGGCGTGGATCTGAGGCAAAGGCATGCACCGAAGTCAGCACACCGGAGCGGACCAGGAAGGTGCCCAGCAGAGACAGCGAGAAGGCCAGAATCGCCAGCAGCACCGTCCAATTCTTGAAGCTGCCACGCTTCTCGGTCACGGACAGGGAATGCACCAGCGCCGTGCCAACCAGCCAGGGCATGAAGGATGCGTTCTCGACCGCATCCCAGAACCACCAGCCGCCCCAGCCCAGTTCGTAATAGGCCCAGAAGCTGCCCAGCAGGATGCCGAGCGTCAGGAAGACCCACGCAGCCAAGGTCCAGGGGCGCGACCACTTGGCCCACGCGGCATCCAGCTGGCCACCGATCAGTGCGGCGATGGCAAAGGCGAACGCCACCGAGAAGCCCACATAACCCATGTACAGCAAGGGCGGGTGCACGATCATGCCGAAGTCCTGCAACAAGGGATTCAGATCACGACCATCCGGCGGTGCGGGCAACACACGCTCGAAAGGGTTGGACGTGAACAGCGTGAAGCTCAGAAACCCCACGCTGATCAGGCCGAGTACGGCCAGCACGCGCGCCACGGTCACCTGTGGCAAGTTGCGACTGAACAAGGCCACAGCCAAGGTCCATCCAGTGAGCATCACCTGCCAGAGCAGCAATGAGCCTTCATGGCCACCCCACGCCCCCGCGATGCGGTAATAGACCGGTAGCAAGGAGTTGGCATTGCTGGCGACATAGACCACCGAGTAGTCATTCCCCACGAACGCCGAGATCAAGATGCCAAAGGCCAGCACCACCAGCAGGAACTGCCCTGCCGCCAGAGGGCGCGCAAGCGACATCCAGCGCCCATCTTGCCGCCAGGCACCCCACATGGGCAGCACGCCCAGCAGGGTGGCCAGCCCCAGCGCCAATATCAGCGCCACATTACCCAACTCAGGAATCATGGCTGCTCCTTTTTCTGACGCGCCTGCTCCATGGCGTAGGCCGCTTGAGGCGGCATGTAGTTCTCATCGTGCTTGGCCAGCACCTCGTCTGCCACGAAGCTGCGATCCGCACCGAGCTTGCCCTGCGCCACCACGCCCTTGCCCTCCTTGAACAGATCGGGTAACAAGCCCTTGTAATGCACAGCCACGTGCTGAGCGTTGTCGGTCACAACAAAGCGGTAGGTCATGCCATCTGGAAGACGCTGCAAACTGCCCTTCTCCACCATGCCGCCCACCCTGAAGCTCCGATCGTGCGGCGCCTCGCCAGCCTGGATCTGACTGGGGGTGAAAAAGAAGACCAGGTTCTTTTGAAAGGCGTTGAGCACCAGCCATGCGGCCAGGCCCAGGCCAGATAAACCGACCAACACCAGGGTCAAACGCTTGTGTCGGGCCTTCATGCATGCTCCGTCAAGTTCAAGCGCAGCGACCGCAAGGCGGCTCGCCGTCGCAAGAACAACTCAATCAACTCGACGGCAATCACAGCGGCCACAACCAGGAGCGATCCCCACACATACTGGCCATAGCCGCCCATGGCCACAACTTCAGCCCAACTGTTCCAATTCATGCCCGTTCCCATTCGTAGCTCACCTCTGGCAGTTGATGCACCCATTGCGCATCGTGCTCACGCTCCAGCACGATGCAGCGCAGGCGAATCAGCGCCACTGCAATCGCATAAGCCCACAATCCCAGCGTTGTCAGCAGCATGCCCACCAACATCGTGCTGGCCATGGTCGGCGCAGCCTTGAAGCTGATGGAG
>NZ_SCTN01000098.1 GCF_004297345.1 Aquabacterium sp.
CACACTGGCCGTGGCCGGTTCACTTGCTGGCTGCGACAAGTCACAAGATGCCCACGCCGCCCAGGCACCGGGCGGCGCACCTCCAGCGATGCCCGTGAGCGTGGCGGAGGTCATTGCGCGCCCGGTGGCCGAGTTGCGCGAGTTCTCAGGGCTCGTCGAGGCCATCGACAAGGCTCAGGTGCGCCCGCGTGTGGCAGGCACGGTCGACAGCGTGCACTTCCAGCCCGGCAGCCTGGTGAAGAAGGGCGAGGTGCTCTTCGTGATCGACCCTCGCCCGTACCAGGCCGAGGTGGCACGACTGGAGGCATCGGCGGCCAGCTCCAAGGTCAAGCAGGAGCTGGCCCAGACCGAACTGGCGCGCTCCAGGCGCTTGCTCGATGACAACGCCATCGCGCAACGCGACTACGACGAACGCTCGGCCAATGCGCGCCAGCTCGAAGCAGCAGCCCGCGCCGATCAAGCCGCCTTGCAGACCGCCAGGCTCAATCTGGAGTGGACCAGCGTGCGTGCGCCGTTCAATGGCCGCGTGGGCAAGGCCGAGGTCACCACGGGCAACTTGGTGGATGGCAACACCGTGCTGACGACGGTCGTATCGGCCAACCCGATGTACGTGAGCTTCAATGGCGACGAATCCATGTACCTGCAAGTGGGCAAGTTGGTGCGCAGTACCCCAGGCGCCCTCAAGCTGCATGTGGGCCTGGCCAATGAGCAAGGCTTCCCGCATGAAGGCAAGCTTGAGTTCGTCGACAACCAGATCGACCCACAGGCTGGCAGCGTGCGCATGCGTGCCGTGGTTGACAACAAGGATGGCGTGCTGACGCCAGGCCTGTTTGCCAAGGTGCAGTTGGGTGCCGACACGAGCAATGGCGCGGCCTCGCCGCTGGTGCTGGAGCGCGCCGTGGGTACGGACCAGAACCGCAAGTTCGTCTATGTGGTGTCGTCCTCGAACCAGACCGAGTACCGCCCGGTGCAATTGGGCTCCAGCGTGGGCGAATTGCGCGTGGTGCTGTCGGGCCTGAAGCCAGGTGAGCGTGTGATCGTCGATGGCCTGCAGCGCGTGCGCCCCGGTGCGCCGGTCGCGCCACAAGTGGTGCCCATGGAGGCGCCTGCTGCCTCCGCTCCGGCCGCCAAGCCGTAATCCCCACGGAGTGAGGACATGAACATATCCAGAACCTTTGTGGACAGGCCGATCTTCGCGGCCGTGCTGTCCATCTTCATCTTCATCGCGGGGCTGATTGCGATCTTCCGTCTGCCCATTTCAGAGTACCCGGAAGTGGTGCCGCCTTCTGTCGTTGTGCACGCACAGTTCCCGGGCGCCAACCCGAAAGTGATCGCCGAGACCGTGGCAGCGCCGCTGGAGGAGCAGATCAATGGCGTCGAGAACATGCTCTACATGTCCTCGCAAGCGACCACCGATGGCTCACTGACGCTGACGGTCACCTTCAAGATTGGTACCGACGTCGAGCAAGCCGAGACGCAAGTGCAGAACCGCGTACAGCGTGCCTTGCCGCGTCTGCCCGAGGAAGTGCGCCAGATTGGCGTGACGACGGTCAAAAGCTCGCCCAACCTGACCTTGGTCGTGCACTTGCTCTCGCCCAAGGGCACGTATGACGACGTCTACCTGCGCAACTACGCAACGCTCAATGTGAAAGACCGCCTGGCGCGACTGCCCGGCATGGGTGACGTGCAGATCTTCGGTGCCGGTGACTACGCCATGCGCGTATGGCTGGACCCGCAGAAAGTGGCGCAGCGCGGCCTGACGGCCAGCGATGTGGTGGCGTCGATCCGCGAGCAGAACGTGCAAGTGGCCGCCGGCGTGGTGGGGGCGCCACCCGATACCAAGGCGCCGTTCCAGTTGTCCGTGAACGCATCGGGTCGCTTAAGTACGGAAGAAGAGTTCGGCGACATCATCGTCAAGACGAATGCCGATGGCGGCGTGACGCACTTGCGTGACGTGGCCCGCATCGAGCTGGGTTCGAACCAGTACGCGCTGCGCTCGCTGCTCAACAACAAGCCGGCCATCGGGATGGGCATTTTCGAGGCGCCCAACTCGAACGCGCTGCAGTTGTCGGCCGATGTGCGCAAGACGATGGATGAGCTCAAGAAGGACTTTCCGGCCGACGTCGATTACACCATCGTGTACGACCCTACGCAGTTCGTGGGCGACTCCATCAAGGCTGTGATCAAGACGCTGACCGAGGCCGTGGCCCTGGTCGTGCTGGTCGTGATCGTGTTCCTGCAGACCTGGCGCGCCTCGCTGATCCCGCTGCTGGCCGTGCCCGTGTCCATCGTGGGGACGTTCGCCGTGTTGCTGGGCTTTGGCTTCTCGATCAACACACTGTCGCTCTTCGGCCTTGTGCTGGCCATCGGCATCGTCGTGGACGATGCCATCGTGGTCGTCGAAAACGTCGAGCGCAACATCGCCAATGGCCTCAGTCCGCGTGACGCGACCATCCAGGCGATGAAGGAGGTGTCCGGTCCCATCATCGCGATCGCCCTGGTGCTGTGCGCGGTGTTCGTGCCGATCGCCTATGTGTCGGGCCTGACGGGGCAGTTCTATCGCCAGTTCGCGCTGACGATCGCCATCTCGACTGTGATCTCGGCATTCAATTCGCTGACGCTGTCGCCCGCGCTGGCCGCTACGCTGCTCAAGCCGCACGATGCACCCAAGGATGCTTTGTCGCGCCTGATGGACAAGGTGCTGGGGGGCTTCTTCAAGCGCTTCAACCGCGTCTTTGACCGAGCATCGCACAAC
>NZ_SCTN01000007.1 GCF_004297345.1 Aquabacterium sp.
GTGAGGGCTGCCTGTTCGGATGGCTTGTAGGGCTGCACACGGCCCCGGCCAGCTCGTTTGGCAGAGTACAAGGCCATATCTGCCTCCTCGACCAGGGTTTCTGCACTGCAGCAGTCCAAGCCCGGAAGCTGGGCCGATACGCCAATGCTGCAACTGAGCAATACCGAGTGGTCGTCCTGGCTGATGTAGGTTTGCTTGATCTTGTCGAGCATGGCCTGCGCCACCTTCAATGCACCAGCCTCATCTGTATTGGGCATCAGCACGACGAACTCCTCGCCGCCGAAACGGGCCACCATGTCAACAGGGCGACGCAGAACAGAGGACAGCCCTCTGGCCGCAGCTTGAAGGCAGATATCGCCAAAGGGGTGGCCGTGGTTGTCGTTGATGTGCTTGAAATAATCCAGATCGACCATGGCGATGGCAAGCGGCTCCTGACGGCGACGGGCGTCTCGCCAAGCCACACCGAGTGACTCCTGGAACTTCAGTCGGTTGGGGATTTGCGTGAGGGCGTCCGTGCGGCTGAGCGTTTCCAGCTCCAGTGCCCTTTGCTCCAGCAAGGCTTGCGAGTGCTGGCGAGCCCAGTACTCACGGCCCACCAGCCTGGAAATGCTCAGCGAGTAGGCGAAAAAGACGGCAATCAAGGCCGAGATGGCGAGGTTGACCGAGCCGCCCTGAGGCAACACGGCCAACAAGGTGGGGCCCAATGTGCCCAGGGGGTACAGCAAAGGCAATACGGCATCTATGGACACGATCACCGTGCCGCCCGCAGTGATGCCGACCGTGCTCATCAGGATCAGCCAGCGCAGGTTTTCTGCATCTGGCGCCACCAGCACGATGGCGCACAAGGTGCCCCAGTACGTGTTGTAGGCCAGAGATTGCGCGCGAAAGATGAGCTGGGTGCGCTGGAAGTTGTGCTCCAGCCGCTCCTTGAGCCCCCGGTTGTAGCCCAGGCGCAAGCCGGCGCCCAAAAGCAGCATCAGGCCGTTGATCAGCGCAAAGTAGGGGTGCCGTGCAACGTAGTGGTCCGCCTGCATCAGCACGGCCCAGATGGCCGAGTAAAGCAGCACGCCCTTTCGCATTCGCTGGGCGGCGTCCAGGACACATTGCTTTTGCAAGGAGGGCGACACATGCGTGCCGGCATGCAGCACATCGGTGTCGTCGGATGTTGAGGTGGTGTAGGCGACCATATGGACCTTGACTCGAAATGCGTCAGGCCACATCCGAAAGCCTCGACGTCTGAGTCGTTTTCGGATCCTGGTGTTCGAACTTGAGGAGAACGCGCTCATTTCTGCGCGTTTCAAGCCATGTCATTCAACTGCATCAGGGCGATGCAGTGGTCCCGCCGACAGGAATCGAACCTGTATTTGCCGCTTAGGAGGCGGCCGTTCTATCCATTGAACTACGGCGAGATCAAGGACGAAGGCGGCATTATGCCTTGAGCATGCCCTTGGTTTCGATGAAGCCAATCACGTCAGCCAGGCCCTGTTGCGTCTTGAGGTTGGTCATCACGAAGGGGCGAGTAGGCCTCATGCGCTTGGTGTCGGCCTCCATGATCTCCAGATTGGCGCCCACGTAGGGTGCCAGATCCGTCTTGTTGATGACGAAGAGGTCGCTCTTGGTGATGCCGGGGCCGCCCTTGCGTGGGATCTTTTCACCGGCGGCCACGTCGATCACGTAGATGGTGAGGTCGCTGAGCTCAGGGCTGAAGGTGGCAGCGAGGTTGTCGCCGCCGGATTCGATGAAGACGATGTCGGCATTGGGGTACTTCGTCAGCATGCGGTCCACGGCTTCCAGGTTGATGGAGGCGTCTTCGCGGATGGCGGTGTGCGGGCAGCCACCGGTTTCCACACCCATGATGCGGTTGGGATCCAGGGCGCCGGCTACCGTCAGCAGGCGCTGATCTTCCTTGGTGTAGATGTCATTGGTGATGACGACCAGGTCGTACTGCTCGCGCATGGTCTTGCACAGCATTTCCAGCAAGGTGGTTTTGCCGGAGCCAACGGGGCCACCGACGCCTACGCGCAGGGGAGGAAGCTTCTTGGTGCGGCCAGGGATGTTGTGCAGATTGCTCATGATCGGAACAGGCGTGAGTATTGGGTTTCGTGCTGGGCGCTGAGGATGGCCAGCATGGGGGTGAAGGCCTGCCGTTGAGAGTCGGGCAGGCTCATGGCGTGGTCGATGGCGGCCGGGATCTGGTCGATCAGGCTTTGCAGGATGCGTTGGCCAGCGCTTTGACCAAGCGGCACCACCTTGATGGCGGCCTGGGCCATGTTTTCGGCCCAGCCGAAGGTGAAGCTCAGCAAGGCTTCTTTGATGGTTTCTGCGTTGCCGCGCGGGCCGGGCGCAGGCAGGCAGTGGGCCACGGCCAGGGCGAAGGCGATGGGCCAGGTGGGCGTGGGGGCGAGGGCGGCACATTGGGCCAGTCGCTCGTCGCTCACGTGCACGGTGGCAGCGCCTGTGCGGTTGCGCAGCCATTCCACGAGTGAGCGGCCCATCTGCTCGGTCTGCAGGCGAAGCTCGCTGGTTTCACGTGTTTGCGTGACCCAGTTGTTCAACTCATGGAGACGGGCCAGATCGCCACGCTGCCAGGCGGGGATGGCGCGACCCACCACGGCCAGATCGGCGCGGGCCACGCTCAGGTGCAGTTGATCCACCAACCAGGCTGCGGCCTGATGCTCGTTGGTGACACGGCCCGATTCGACGGCGGCCTCCAGCCCTTCGGAGTAGCTGAACCCACCAACCGGCAGGGCCGGGGACGCCAGCCACATCAATTGCAGGCGGGCAGCGGGGCTCAGTGCTTCACTGCGGGGTACAACGCGCGGCATGAGTCAGGTCAATGATGATGACCGTGGTCGTCATCGTGATCGTGGTTGCAGCCCGGGCCATGGACATGCGGCGTGGCCGGAGCCGACTTGATGGCAATGCCGATGGGCTTGCCGCGCACTGGCGCTGGAGCCTGAACCGGCGTAGCTGGCGCGGATGTGGCTGCATGTGCATGGCCATGGTTGCAGGATGGCCCGTGCACGTGGCCTGGTTCGCCGTGAGCGGGGTTGGCATGGGCATGTTCATGTCCATGACCATGCGCGTGGCCACCTGCCGAATAGGCGCCACCTTCTGGCTCGAACGCCGCCGTTGTCTCTTTGACCGTCAAGTGCATGGCGCGCAGCATGTCGGCCAGCACATGATCGGGTTCGATCTTGAGGTGATCAGGCTGCAACTCGATCTGAACGTGGCGATTGCCCAGATGGTAGGCCGCACGCACCAGATCGAAGGGCGAGCCATGCTCGGTGCATGGGGTGATGACCAGCACAGGCTGAGGCGCGGCCAGCACGCGAATCATCGAGCCGTCTTCGGCCACCAGCACGTCTCCACCGCGCACGGCAGTGCCGCGCGGCAGGAACACGCCCAAGGCGCGGCCCGTGCTGTCGGTGGCATCAAATCGGCTTTTTTGGCGCACGTCCCAGTCCAGTTCGACGGATGCAGCGCGCTTGAGCAGCACGGCGGCCAGGCCCTGGCCTTGGGGAAGAAGCTTGTTGACGGTCAGCATGGGCAAAGCGATTCCTGTTGAGGCTGCCAGTGTCCTTCAAAACAGGAAGTAGCGCTGCGCCATGGGCAGGGACGTCGCGGGCTCGCAAGTCAGCAACTGACCGTCAGCCCGCACCTGATAGGTCTGGGCGTCAATCTCCATGACGGGCATGTAGGCGTTGTGCACCATGTCGGTCTTCTTGACGGTACGGCAACCCTTCACGCCAACGATCTGCTTCTTCAAGCCGTATTGCTGGTGGAGCCCGGCGCTGATGGCAGCCTGGCTCATGAAGGTCAGTGAGCTGCGGCTCAGTGCGCCACCAAAAGCGCCAAACATCGGGCGGTAGTGCACGGGTTGGGGCGTGGGGATGGAGGCGTTGGGATCGCCCATGGCCGCCGCCGCAATGAAGCCGCCCTTGAGGATCAGGCTGGGCTTGACGCCAAAGAAGCCGGGCTTCCACAGCACCAGATCGGCCCACTTGCCTTCTTCGATGCTGCCCACCTCATGCGCCACGCCGTGGGCCAGTGCCGGGTTGATCGTGTACTTGGCCACGTAGCGCTTGACGCGTGCGTTGTCGTGGCGGTCGGTGTCGCCCGGCAGCTTGCCGCGCTGCGCCTTCATCTTGTGAGCAGTCTGCCAGGTGCGCATGATGACTTCGCCCACACGGCCCATGGCCTGTGAGTCGGAGCTGAACATGCTGATGGCGCCCAGGTCATGCAGGATGTCTTCTGCAGCGATGGTTTCGCGGCGGATGCGGCTCTCGGCAAAGGCCAGGTCTTCGGCAATGGACGCGTCCAGGTGGTGGCAGACCATGAGCATGTCGAGGTGCTCGTCGATCGTGTTGACCGTGAAGGGCCGCGTCGGGTTGGTGGACGACGGCAGCACATTGAGCTCGCCCACCACCTTCATGATGTCAGGCGCGTGACCGCCACCAGCACCTTCGGTGTGGAAGCTGTGGATGGTGCGGCCCTTGAAGGCCGCCA
>NZ_SCTN01000099.1 GCF_004297345.1 Aquabacterium sp.
TTTGCAGACACACCGAATCGGGCAGGCCCTGCGCTTCGCTCACACCCCTCAGACCCCATAGAAGGAGTCACACATGGTCAGCGCCGTCTTTCACAGCCCCTCGGATGCCAGCGACGCCCTGCGCGCAGACAAGGCAGCCGGCAAGCCCACATCGAATCCCATGACTTCCACTGCAGTAGCCCCAGCCTCCACAGGGCCAGCGCCCGCCCCCGCCACCAAACCCAAGATTCTGATGGACTGGGCTGGCCTGGCACTCAAGACCCTCGCGCCACTGGCCGGCATCGCCCTGCTCGTGGCCATCTGGGCTTTGCTGACGATGAAGAGCACAACCTTCCCCACGCCCCTGGCGACCTGGCAGGAAGCCGTCAAGCTCTTCTCGGATCCGTTCTACAGCAACGGCCCCAATGACCAGGGCATCGGCTGGAACATCCTGTTCTCGCTCAAGCGTGTGGCCATGGGCTTCGGTCTGGCTGCGGTGGTTGGCATTCCTCTGGGCTTCCTGATCGGTCGCTCGACGATTGCCAGCGCCATGCTCAATCCCATCATCAGCCTGCTGCGCCCCGTGTCGCCACTGGCCTGGCTGCCCATCGGCCTGCTGGTGTTCAAGTCGGCTGACCCTGCCGCCATCTGGACGATCTTCATCTGCTCGATCTGGCCGATGATCATCAACACAGCCGTGGGCGTGCAGCGCGTGCCCGAGGACTACCTCAATGTGGCCAAGGTGCTCAACCTGAGCGAGTGGACCATCGTCAAGAAGATCCTCTTCCCCTCCGTGCTGCCCTACATGCTGACCGGCGTGCGCCTGTCGGTGGGCACAGCCTGGCTGGTGATCGTGGCCGCTGAAATGCTGACCGGCGGCGTGGGCATCGGCTTTTGGGTCTGGGACGAGTGGAACAACCTGAACGTGCACCACATCCTGATCGCCATCTTCGTGATCGGCATCGTTGGCCTGCTGCTCGAAAACGCCCTGGTGGCTGTGGCCAAGCGCTTCAGCTTCGAATAAGCCTTCTCACCATCTCAGGAGTTACGCATGTCCCACTTCATCGACATCAGCCGCGCCGAAATGGTATTCAACACCAAGAAGGGCCAGTTTCATGCCCTGCGCGACATCAACCTCAGCATCGAAAAGGGTGAGTTCATCGCCCTGATCGGCCACTCGGGTTGCGGCAAGTCCACCTTGCTCAACCTGATCGCCGGCCTGCTCATGCCCACCAGCGGCGGCCTGATCTGCGACAACAAGGAAATCGGCGGCCCCGGCCCCGAGCGCGCCATGGTGTTCCAGAACCACTCGCTGCTGCCCTGGCTGACCTGCTTCGAAAACGTCTACCTGGCTGTGGAACGCGTGTTCGGTGCCAAGGAGAACAAGGAACAACTCAAGAAGCGCACGCAAGAAGCGCTGGAGCTGGTCAACATGGCGCACGCCACGCAAAAGCGCCCCAATGAGATCTCCGGCGGCATGAAGCAACGCGTGGGCATTGCCCGTGCCCTGGCCATGGAGCCCAAGGTGCTGCTGCTGGACGAGCCCTTCGGCGCCCTGGACGCCCTGACCCGCGCCCACCTGCAAGACGAGTTGCTCAAGATCGTGGCACGCACCAAATCGACCGTGGTCATGGTGACACATGATGTGGACGAGGCCGTGCTGCTGTCAGACCGCATCGTGATGATGACCAACGGACCAGCCGCCACGATTGGAGAGATTCTGGATGTGCCCCTGGCCCGCCCCCGCAATCGCGTCGAACTGGCCGAGGACGCTACCTACATCCACTGCCGCAAGGCTGTGCTGGACTTCCTGTACACCCGCCACGGCGTGGCGGACAAGAAAGCGGCCTGAGCCCCCGTCACCAGAAAACCGGTATCAACACCAGTACCGAGGAGCAAACAGAGGTCGGCACAACACAGCTGGCACACCCCTTGCAAGAGAACTGATGACCGCTTGAATCGCCAGAGCCAGGCGGTCTTCCTCAGCGGGGGTCAGTGGGTCCGCGAAAACTCCACCGACCTCTTAACGCCTTCCAGGTTCACGCCTGGAAGGCGTCTTTTTTGGCCATTCCCCAGAAAAGTGCACCTAACACGATCATGGGCACGCACAGCCACTGGCCCATGCTCATATTGAGTGCGAGCAGGCCCAGGAAGCTGTCAGGCTCCCGGAAGTATTCAGCCACGAAACGGAACAGGCCATAGCCAAACATGAACATACCGGCCACAGCACCTTGCTGGCGGGGCTTGCGCGCATACAGCCACAACAGCACAAAGAGCAGCATGCCCTCCAGGCCAAACTGGTAGAGCTGCGAGGGGTGGCGCGCCACGTCGCTGCCGGACTCTGGAAACACCATGGCCCACGGCAGGCTGGGGTCAGCGGCCCTGCCCCACAACTCGCCATTGATGAAGTTGCCAATACGGCCTGCCGCCAGGCCAATGGGTACGCACGGGGCCACCAGATCGGCCACTTCAAAGAAATGTCGGCCTTGTTGCCTTGCAAACACGGCCATGGCGGTGATCACACCCAACAAGCCACCGTGAAAGGCCATGCCGCCCTGCCACACATAGAAAACCTCGATGGGGTGTGCCAGGTAGTAAGACGGCTTGTAGAACAGCACGTAACCCAGGCGACCGCCCAACACCACACCCAGCATGGAGAAAAACAGCAGGTCTTCCACATGCTGGCGCGTCCAGCCGCGCTCCGCAAAGGGCGCTTGCCTGGCTCGGTACGTGGCCAGCAGATAGGCACCTACGAAGGCTGCCAGATAAGTCAGGCCATACCAGTGCACCTTCAGTGGGCCCAGCGACACGGCAACGGGATCAAATTGGGGATGAATCAGCATGGCGCGAACGATAACCGATGTGGCCATCCACATGCCTGCGCGAACTGTGAAGATATGTTGGGCTGCTAGGATCAAGCCATGAACCCCACGAACATCCAGATCATTGGCGCCAGCCTGTTTGCGGTGGCTGTGCTGCACACCTTCTCGACCAAATTTTTCGAGAAGCTGGCGCACTCGCGTCCCGCTCATGCCGGCCTGTGGCACCTGTTGGGTGAAGTCGAAGTGGTCTTCGGCATCTGGGCTGCCGTGCTGATGGCGGCCATGTTCCTGACGGAGGGCAAGACCGCGGCCACGCATTACCTGGACACGCGCAACTTCACCGAACCGCTGTTCGTCTTCGCCATCATGGTGGCGGCCGCCAGCAAACCCATATTGCAAGCGGCAGGCATGCTCACACGCCTGATTGCCCGGGCGCTGCCGCTGGCACCTGGCTTGTCCTTCACCCTGGTGACACTGACCCTTGTCCCCCTGATGGGCTCCTTCATCACCGAGCCTGCGGCCATGACGCTGGCCGCCCTGCTCTTGCGCGATGGGCTTTACAGCCAGTCCATCTCCAACAAATTGAAGTACGCCGTGCTGGGCGTGCTCTTCGTCAATGTGTCGATTGGCGGCACGCTCACACCTTACGCTGCCCCGCCCGTGCTCATGGTGGCAAGCGCCTGGGGCTGGGATCTGGCCTTCATGTTCCTGCACTTTGGCGACAAGGCTGCCTTGGCGGTGTGCATCAATGCCATCGGGCTCGTCTTGCTGTTCGGCCGCGAACTGAAGGCCCTGCCACCATTGGCGCAAAGCACCGAAGCACAGCCGCCCTTGGCCATCACGCTCATCCACTTGCTGTTTCTTGCGGGCATCGTGGTGTTCGCCCACCACCCATCTGTCTTCCTTGGCCTGTTCATGCTCTTTCTGGGGTTCACAGCCGCATATGAGCGCTACCAATCGCCCCTGATCTTGCGTGAAGGTTTGCTGGTGGCCTTCTTCCTGGCGGGACTGGTCGTACTGGGCGGCCAGCAGCAATGGTGGCTGGAACCCTTGCTGCTGAAGATGGATGCCAACGCCGTGTTCTTCGGCGCCACAGCCCTGACCGCCATCACGGACAACGCCGCGCTGACCTACCTGGGCTCACTGGTGCAGGGTTTGAGCGACGAGTTCAAGTACGCCCTGGTGGCGGGTGCCGTCACGGGTGGCGGATTGACCATCATTGCCAATGCGCCCAATCCGGCAGGTGCGGCCATTCTCAAGAGCAAGTTCGCAGATCAGGCGATCCATGCTGGGGGTTTGTTGCTGGCGGCGTTGCCACCAACGATCGTGGCGCTGCTGTGCTTCAAGCTGATCTGATTCGCCCATCAGGCAATGCCGCATGAAAAAAGGCCCGCATCAGCGGGCCTTGTCATGTTCGGGCCAGACCAACGGGCATGAAGCCCGCTCGCTTGCCGGCCAGCGCCATCAGCGCTTGATCTGCGACAGATCGCGCACAGCGCCAGTGTCAGCCGAGGTGGTCAGCAAGGCATAAGCCTGCAGCGCTGCGGACACATAGCGCTCGCGCTTGGCGGGCTTCCAGGCATGCACGCCACGCGCTTCCATGTCTTCGCGGCGCTTGGCCAGCGTCTCAGGGCTCACGGCCAAGTGGATCTTGCGGTTCGGGATGTCGATCTCGATGGTGTCGCCATCTTCCACCAGCGCGATGGCACCGCCCTGCGCCGCTTCAGGCGAAGCGTGGCCGATGGACAAGCCGGATGTACCACCCGAGAAGCGACCATCCGTCAGCAAGGCGCACTGCTTGCCCAGGCCGCGGCTCTTCAGGTAGGAGGTGGGGTACAGCATTTCCTGCATGCCAGGGCCGCCCTTGGGGCCTTCGTAGCGGATGATGACCACGTCACCAGCCTGTACCACTTCGCCCAGGATACCGTCCACGGCATCTTCCTGGCTTTCGAACACACGGGCCTTGCCGGTGAACTTCCAGATGGACTCGTCCACACCAGCTGTCTTGACGATGCAGCCCTTCTCGGCGATGTTGCCGTAGAGCACAGCCAAGCCGCCGTCAGCGGTGAAGGCGTTTTCCTTGCTGCGGATCACGCCCTTGGCGCGGTCCAGGTCCAGCGCCTTCCAGCGGCTGTCTTGCGAGAAAGCCACTTGCGTGGGCACGCCACCAGGCGCTGCCTTGAAGAACTCATGCACGGATTCGTCCTTGGAGACGGTCACGTCCCACTGGGCGATGGCATCGGCCATGGTCTTGCTGTGCACGGTGGGCAGATCGGTATGCAACAGGCCGCCACGGGCCAACTCGCCCAGGATGGACATGATGCCGCCGGCACGGTGCACGTCTTCGATGTGAACGTCAGGTACGGCTGGCGCCACCTTGCTCAGGCAAGGCACACGACGCGAGATGCGGTCGATATCCTGCATGGTGAAGTCCACGCCGGCTTCCTTGGCGGCTGCCAGCAAGTGCAGCACGGTATTGGTCGAGCCGCCCATGGCCACGTCCAGGCTGATGGCGTTCTCGAAAGCCTTGAAGTTGGCAATGTTGCGCGGCAGCGCGGATTCGTCGTCTTGCTCGTAGTAGCGCTTGGCCAGGGCCACGATGGTGCGGCCAGCCTGGCGGAACAGCTTCTCGCGGTCGGCGTGCGTAGCCAGCGTGGTACCGTTACCTGGCAGGGACAGGCCCAGGGCCTCGGTCAGGCAGTTCATGGAGTTGGCGGTGAACATGCCAGAGCACGAACCGCAGGTCGGGCAAGCCGAACGCTCGACCTGAGCCACTTCTTCATCGGAACAGCTCTTGTCAGCGGCCTTGACCATGGCATCGACCAGGTCCAGCGAGATGACCTTGCCTTCGAGCTTGACCTTGCCGGCCTCCATCGGGCCACCGGACACGAAGATCACGGGGATGTTCAGGCGCAGGGCAGCCATCAGCATGCCCGGGGTGATCTTGTCGCAGTTGGAGATGCACACCAGCGCGTCAGCCGTATGGGCATTGCACATGTACTCGACACTGTCGGCGATCAGGTCACGCGAAGGCAGCGAATACAGCATGCCGCCGTGGCCCATGGCGATACCGTCATCCACGGCGATGGTGTTGAATTCCTTGGCCACACCGCCCGCAGCTTCGATTTCACGGGCTACCAGCTGGCCCAGATCCTTCAGGTGCACGTGGCCGGGCACAAACTGGGTGAAGCTGTTGGCGATCGCGATGATCGGCTTCTCGAAATCGCCGTCCTTCATGCCGGTGGCACGCCACAGGGCACGAGCACCAGCCATATTGCGACCGGCGGTGGAGGTACGGGAACGATACTGAGGCATGAAGCGGCTCCGGGGGGCTTGTTTTCCAAAGACGGCGATTTTATCCCGTCCCCCGGTCGGCCGCCTAACAGGCAGCGCTCAGCGCTTACCTTTCTTGGGGCTTTGCAAACCCAATGCATCGAGCGCCTTCTGGCGGCGCGCTTCTCGCTTATCGTCAACCTTCTTCATGGCCTTGCGCTGCGTCAGACCCGACCAGTCGGCCCACGCCCACCACAGGATGGCCAGCACAAAGGGCGCCAACATGATCCACCACTGCTCCTTCCAAGTCCACGCCCCAACCGGCCCGATACCTGCCAGATTCAGGATCTGCACCATGACGCCGATTGCCACAAACCACATGATTGCTGCCCTTTAGGACTGGACCGAATGAAAAAAGAAGGCCATGTCAACGCACAGGCATGGCCTGAACGTTTATAAAAACACCCTCAACTGTAATTCACACCCACTGCGGAAGGACCCCCATGAAACTCCTGCCCTCACTCCTGGTTGCCGCCACACTGGCTGCCGTTGGCGCCCCTGCCATGGCCAACCTGGAACTGGCCCAGAAAAAGGCCTGCCTCGCCTGCCACCAGGTTGACAACAAGGTTGTCGGCCCTGCCTACAAGGATGTGGCCAAGAAGTACAAGGGCCAGAAAGGCATCGAAGCCAAACTGGTCGAGAAGGTCATGAAGGGCGGCAAGGGTTCCTGGGGCGAAGTGCCCATGCCTGCCAACACGCAGGTCAATGAAGCTGAAGCCAAGCAATTGGTGAGCTGGATCCTGTCGCTGAAGTAAGCCAGGTCCCGTCCATGAAAAAGCCCCGCGATATGCGGGGCTTTTTCATTCAAGGCCGACCGGTGCTTGTGGCACCTGCCGACCGCTGGCTTGAGTCAGTCTCAGTCGCCAGCGTAGATATCGACATCCTTGGTTTCACGAACGAACAGCAAACCGACCACGAAGGTGATGCTGGCCACGATGATCGGATACCACAGACCGTTGTAAATGTTACCTGTCTGCGCCACGATGGCGAACGCCGTGGTGGGCAGCAAGCCACCGAACCAGCCGTTACCGATGTGATAAGGCAAGCTCATCGAGGTATAGCGGATGCGGGTCGGGAACATTTCCACCAGCATGGCAGCAATCGGGCCGTACACCATGGTCACATAGATGACCAACAGCGCCAGGATCGCAACGATCACAGGCTTGTTCAGCTTGGCAGGATCAGCTTTGGCTGGATAACCCGCCGTCTTGAGTGCCGTACCCACTGCCTTCTTGAACTGGCCTTCGATGATCTTGGTAGCGGCAGCCTTGCCATCCTTGTCGAAGGCAGCCAGGTTGGCAGAAGCGTCCTTCAAGGCCTTTTCGGCATCCTTGAGCTTGTCTTCGGCCTCCTTGCCCGAGACGCCCGCAGCCTTCATGTCATCCACCTTCTTCATGGCGGATTCCTTGGCCTTGGTAGCAGCCTCCTTGGCCGCAGGCACGTCAGCTTCAGTGACCTTGGTGGGCGAGTAGCTGTTGATCACCGTCTCACCAACCTTGATCACGGCAGTGGAGCCTGCAGCGCCAGCAACGTTCTCGTAGTTCACCGAGCTGCTGGCCAGCAACTGCTTGGCGATATCGCAGGAACTGGTGAACTTGGCCGTACCGGTCGGATTGAACTGGAACGAACACTCGTTGTTGTCTGCCACCAGGGTCACCGGCGCAGAAGCCTGAGCACGAGCCAGATCCGGGTTCGCAGCCTCAGTCAGCGCCTTGAACAGCGGGAAGTAGGTCACCGCAGCAATCAGGCAGCCACCCAGGATGATGGGCTTGCGACCGATCTTGTCCGACAGCGAACCGAAGACCACGAAAAATGGCGTGCCAATCAACAGGCCGATGGCCACCAGGATGTTGGCGGTTGCGCCATCTACCTTCAGCGCCTGCGTCAGGAAGAACAGCGCGTAGAACTGACCGGTGTACCAGACCACAGCCTGACCAGCGACCAGACCAACCAAGGCCAGAATCACGATCTTCAGGTTGCCCCATTGGCCGAAGGACTCGGACAGCGGCGCCTTGGAGGTCTTGCCTTCCTCCTTCATCTTCTTGAAGGCAGGGCTTTCGTTCATGCTCATGCGGATCCACACGCTGACGCCCAGCAGTGCGATCGACACGATGAACGGAATCCGCCAACCCCAGTCTGCAAAGGCTTCTTCGCCGATGGCCGTGCGCACACCCAGGATCACCAGCAGCGACAGGAACAGGCCCATCGTGGCGGTGGTCTGGATCCAGGCGGTGTAGGCGCCGCGACGACCATGTGGCGCGTGTTCGGCCACATAAGTTGCCGCACCACCGTATTCGCCACCAAGCGCCAGACCTTGCAGTAGACGCAGGCCGATCAAGATGATCGGCGCGGCGGCACCGATCTTCGCGTAGTTGGGCAGCACACCCACGATGAACGTGGACATACCCATGATCAGGATGGTGACCAGGAAGGTGTATTTGCGGCCAATCATGTCACCCAGACGCCCGAAGACGAGGGCGCCGAAGGGGCGCACGATGAAGCCGGCAGCAAAAGCCAGCAGCGCAAAAATGAAAGCCGAAGTGGGATCCAGCCCTGCAAAGAATTGCTTGGCGATGATGGCCGCCAATGAGCCGTAGAGATAAAAGTCGTACCACTCGAAAACTGTGCCTAGGCTGGAAGCGAAGATGACCTTCTTCTCCTCAGCTGTCATGGGCGCATGGGAAACGCTGCTTGCCATGGTGTTAGCTCCTCGTCATTGCAAAAAGTGAGCACGCTTGTGACATGCTCACCCCTCAATCTAGGGGGGGTTGTTATCAAATGTAATGAGGGTGAATGCTTAGTTGTCGGACTTATTACACATATTCATGCCTGGGGTTTCCACCAGCAGAATAAAAAAACCCGGTGCCATATGACACCGGGTTTTTATTTCAATTGATTATCTGAAAATCAGAGTTTTCAATTGCTCTGAGCAAGCTGATCGAGAATCGCGGGGTTTTCCAGCGTACTGGTATCTTGCGTCACGGTCTCGCCCTTGGCCACCACACGCAGCAGGCGCCGCATGATCTTGCCGGAGCGGGTCTTGGGCAGGTTGTCACCGAAGCGGATGTCCTTGGGCTTGGCAATCGGGCCGATTTCATGGCCCACGTGGTTGCGCAACTCGTTGGCCAGTTGCTTGGCTTCCTCGCCTGTGGGACGTGGCCGCTTGAGCACAACGAAGGCACAGATGGCCTCACCCGTCAGATCATCCGGACGGCCCACCACGGCGGCCTCGGCCACCAGGGGATGAGACACCAGCGCGGATTCGATTTCCATCGTGCCCATGCGGTGGCCGGACACGTTCAACACGTCGTCGATACGGCCCGTGATGGTGAAGTAGCCCGTGTGCTCGTCACGGATGGCACCGTCACCGGCGAGGTAATACTTGCCGTTGAAATCAGCGGGGTAGTAGCTCTTCTTGAAGCGCTCGGAGTCGCCCCAGATGTTGCGAATCATTGATGGCCAGGGCTTGCGCACCACCAACACACCACCTTGTCCCCATGGCACTTCCTTGCCGGTTTCATCGACCACAGCGGCATCAATGCCTGGGAAGGGCAAGGTGCACGAACCCGGTGTGAGCGCATGGGCACCAGGCAACGGCGTGATCATGTGACCACCCGTTTCGGTCTGCCAGAAGGTATCAACGATGGGGCAACGGCCGCCACCGATTTCGCGGTGGTACCACTCCCAGGCGGCAGGGTTGATGGGCTCGCCCACCGTGCCCAGCAAGCGCAGGCTGCTCAGATCGAAGTTGCGCGGGTGCACGGCCTCGTTGGACTCGGCTGCCTTGATCAAGGCACGAATGGCCGTGGGTGCCGTATAGAAGATTGAGACCTTGTGGGCCTGGATCATGCGCCAGAAACGCGCGGCGTCCGGATAGGTGGGCACGCCCTCGAATACGACTTGCGTTCCACCGACCGCCAGAGGGCCGTAGGCCACATAGGTATGGCCCGTCACCCAGCCGATGTCGGCCGTACACCAGAACACATCGTCAGGCTTGAGGTCGAAGGTCCACTTGGTGGTCACGGCCGCATGCAGCAGATAGCCGCCCGTGCTGTGCTGCACGCCTTTGGGCTTGCCGGTCGAGCCGGACGTGTACAGCAGGAACAAGGGATGCTCGGCAGAAACCCACTCGGGTGGGCACACGTCGGACTGCGCAGCCATCACCTCATCGAGGTACACATCGCGGCCAGCCACCATGGGCACATTGCCGCCGGTACGCTGCCACACGATGACCTGGCGCACGCTGTCGCATCCGCCCAGGGTGAGCGCCTCGTCAACGATGGCTTTCAAAGGCAGGGCTTTGCCACCGCGCAGTTGCTCGTCAGCGGTGATCACCAGCACGGCGCCGGCGTCTTCAATACGGTCGCGCAAGCTCTGCGCAGAAAAGCCGCCAAACACCACGGAGTGCGTGGCACCGATACGGGCGCAGGCCTGCATGGCCACGACACCTTCAACCGACATGGGCAAGTACAGGACGACGCGGTCCCCCTTCTTCACGCCTTGAGCCTTGAGCGCGTTGGCCAGCTTGGACACGCGCGCCAGCAAAGCCTTGTAGCTGTAGTGCGTGACCTGACCATCGTCGGCTTCGAAGATGATGGCCGTCTTGTCACCCAGGCCCGCGTCAATATTGCGATCCAGGCAGTTGTAGGAAGCGTTCAGTTCACCATCTTCGAACCACTTGAAGAACGGCGCGTTGGACTCGTCCAGTGATTTGGTGAAGGGCTTGTGCCAGGACACGAACTGCCTGGCCAGTGAGGCCCAGTAGCCTTCGTAGTCGTTTTGTGCATCGGCGCACAACTTGTCATACGCTGCCCGGCTGCCTACGTGGGCGGTACGGGCAAAAGCGTCTGGGACGGGATATTGCTTGCTCTGAGTTGTATTTTCGGTCGGGCCAGTCATATTTGTGATCTCCAGCTGGCAACGCTTGTGGCGCTGCGGTTTCAATTGGTCAAGTTTGCCTGGGTTGCAAACAAACCTTGCCAACTCGCCACCATGCGCCCATCCGAACGGCTTGTTACTAAGGACTATCCCCAGGCCACAAAGCAGGACAGAAACTGATACCCGTCAGATTTTCTCAAGTCGTGCGACATATGTCGCGATCATGCTGGCCCTGTGATGGCCGCTGCAGCCATCAAGCTGCTATCGCCTCGGCCAGGCCTGTAGCGGCCCGCACTTCTTTGAGATAGCGCTCAAGCACGGGCAAATCACCTGCTGCATGGCGGATGACGCGGGCATGCAACTCGCGCTCCAGCTCGCCCAGTCGCCAATTGATCTCTTTGAGGATGATGGCCACCTCACGTTGCATGGTGGGGGCTTCGTGTTGCAGCCAGGCACCATCGGGTTGCACGTCCAGCCCCGTGCTGGACCAGGCCCGGCAGATGCTCTCGAAGCGCTCCTGCGCATGCGTCCACAAGCCCTTGAATGGAGGGCTGGCTCGGTCAAACAGGGGCTTGAATTCGCCCTGCACGTGCATGATGCGCCCCAGTCGCTCGCCCAACTCGTGCGAGCGCGTCAGGGCATCGCGAAGCGCTTCGCTTTCTGTCGCGGCATCCACGTCACGGCACTCGCGAAAAGTTTTGCTGACCGCGTCGATCACCGGGCGGCTGAATTCGCCATGGATGAGCTTCACTGCCACCTCGGCCTGCTGAAGCAGGCCGCCACCCTTGTCCAGCATGCCGCCCAGCATCTCGGCTACAGCCAGAATCTGAGCGCTTTCAGGCACCTCGCCAGACCTGCGGCCTTGTGGATAGCCAAAGCCATCCAGTCGCTCATGATGGTCCAGGATCAAGGCGCTGGCTGGTTTGGCCAGCCCTGCCAGATCCTTCATCAGGCCGTGCGCAATGACCGGGTGCGCAGCGATATGCCGCCACTCCTTGGGGCCCAGTTGCGCATCTGTCTGCAAATACTTGGGATCGATGTACAACTCACCCACGTCGTGACTGAGCGACGCCACCAGCAACACGCCGAGCACATCGTTTTCGCCAGGCAGCATGCGCTGCGCCAGGCTGAGCGCCAAAAGGGCTACGCACACGGCATGATCGAGCTTGCCCGCCTGGTGTTCGGTGTAGACAGTCAGCAAGGTCTGCAAGCGCCCGGCAAAGGTGCTGTCTTCCATGAGTTTGACCAGGCTGACGCGCGACCCCGAGGTACAGATGGCTCGCAAGACGGGATAGGTGTCCAGCATGCGCTCGGCGGTCTCGGCGCAACGCCTGCCTGTGACGCCATCGGACACGGCCATGCAGTCTTCCAGGGGCTTGATCAGCTTGTGCTCGATCAGCCTGTCGCGCATGGACCTGTTGATGGCATAACCCTTGGCAACCAGTTTCATGCCATTTTCGGAATAAATATCTTCCGTGGCTTCAACCTGCCGCTCTTCGGCCACGGTCATCACGTGATCCAGATAATGAACGTTGACGGTGGCGTGCTGTACTGCGGGCAAGATGACGTTTCCTGAAAAAGCGAATATCGAATATGGCACCTGGCCAACGAATCTCATATTCATTTTGAATGGCCCGGGATTGAATTGCACGCATTGCCAGTACAAACCGTCATGGCTTACGGAAAATTGTCACATTCCCAGGCACCAACCCCGATCACCCGCCTGGTTGACAGGGCTTTGCGCTTGTGCGCACGCCACCAGCAAGCTGCATCCATTTAAAATGAAGAAAGCGGCAGCACCAATCAGATATCAATGAGCAACGATCACAAATCACCAAAAACAAGCCAGATAGCATCATTTATTTTTGCAAGCAGGTGGCTGCAACTACCCCTGTATCTAGGATTGATATTGGCCCAGGTGGTTTACGTTTATCACTTCTGGGGGGAGTTAGTGCACTTGGTGGAAGCCGCCACGGGCAACCAGGAGGCGCTCAAGCTCATATTCGAGGCCTCGGGCCAGCACGGCAGCACGATCCCGGATCATCTGACCGAAACCACCATCATGCTGGTCGTGCTGGGCTTGATCGACGTGGTGATGATCTCCAATCTGCTCATCATGGTGATCGTGGGCGGCTACGAGACTTTCGTGTCGCGCATGAACCTGGATGGTCATCCCGACCAACCGGAGTGGCTGGACCACGTCAATGCCTCGGTGCTCAAGGTCAAGCTGGGCACAGCCATCATCGGGATCTCGTCCATCCACCTGCTCAAGACCTTCATCAACGCCGAGAACTACTCGGACAAGGCCCTGATCGCGCAAACCGCCATCCACATCGCCTTCCTGCTGTCGGCCATGGCCATTGCCATGACAGACCGCATCCTGCACCCCGCGGGCGAATCGCACGAGAAACATTGATCGACAGGTCACCGGCGCGCCAAGTACGCCGGTCCTTGGCACAATGTCGGTTTTCCCGTTTCACCTCCCCGCCCCAAAAAGGCCACTGCCATGACGACCATTCGCTACGATGACCTCGTTGAAAGTGTCGCAGCCGCGCTGCAATACATCAGCTACTACCACCCCGCTGACTACATCGCCCACCTGGCCCGTGCTTACGAGCGCGAAGAGAGCCCGGCTGCCAAGGACGCCATCGCGCAGATCCTGACCAACAGCCGCATGTGTGCCGAAGGCAAGCGCCCCATCTGCCAGGACACCGGCATCGTCAACGTGTTCCTGAAGATCGGCATGGGCGTGAAGTGGGAAGGCTTCGGCGCCCGCAGCATCCAGGAAGCCGTCGATGACGGTGTGCGCAAGGGCTACAACAACCCTGACAACAAGCTGCGCGCCTCGGTGCTCTTCGATCCGATCTTCGAGCGCAAGAACACCAAGGACAACACGCCCGCCGTGGTTTTCATGGAACTGATCCCGGGCGATACGGTGGACGTGACCGTGGCAGCCAAGGGCGGCGGCTCCGAGAACAAGTCCAAGCTCTACATGCTCAACCCGTCCGACAACATCGTGGACTGGGTGCTCAAGACGGTGCCCACGATGGGTGCTGGCTGGTGCCCGCCAGGCATGCTGGGCATCGGTGTGGGTGGCACGGCCGAGAAGGCGGCCCTGCTGGCCAAGGAATCGTTGATGGACGACATCGACATGTACGAACTGCTGGCGCGCGGCCCCCAGAACAAGCTGGAAGAGCTGCGCATCGAGCTATACGAGAAGGTCAACGCCCTGGGCATTGGCGCGCAAGGCCTGGGTGGCCTGACCACCGTGCTGGACGTCAAGATCAAGACCTACCCCACGCACGCGGCTTCCAAGCCGATTGCCATGATCCCGAACTGCGCGGCCACCCGCCACGCCCACTTCGTGATGGATGGCTCCGGCCCTGTCTACCTGGATCCTCCCAGCCTGGACCTGTGGCCCAACGTGCACTGGGCGCCTGACTACAACAAGTCCAAGCGCGTGGATCTGAACACACTGACCAAGGAAGAAGTGGCCAGCTGGAAGCCGGGCGACACCCTGCTGCTCAACGGCAAGATGCTGACCGGCCGCGATGCAGCTCACAAGCGCATCCAGGACATGCTGGCCAAGGGTGAGAAGCTGCCCGTGGACTTCACCAACCGCGTCATCTACTACGTGGGCCCTGTGGACCCCGTGCGTGATGAAGTGGTTGGCCCGGCAGGCCCCACCACCGCCACCCGCATGGACAGCTTCACCGAGATGATGCTGGCCCAGACCGGACTGATCTCCATGGTGGGCAAGGCCGAGCGTGGCCCCGCTGCCATTGAAGCGATCAAGAAGCACAAGTCGGCTTACCTGATGGCCGTGGGCGGCTCGGCCTACCTGGTGTCCAAGGCCATCAAGGCTGCCAAGGTGGTGGGCTTTGCCGACCTGGGCATGGAAGCCATCTATGAGTTCGACGTGGTCGACATGCCGGTGACCGTGGCTGTGGACAGTGGCGGCACCAGCGCCCACATTGAAGGGCCCAAGACCTGGCAGGCCAAGATCGGCAAGATCCCCGTCAGCGTGGCTTGATGAGGATGTGGTTTGACTCTGCGTTGAGTTGAACACCCGGCCCCGACAGGCTTAGCGCCTCTCGGGGCTTTTCTTTGCGTGCAGACCGACCATGACCAGGCTGAAGCAACGGACATGAAAAACCGCTACTACAACCCCGCCAAGAAACACCACCGGCCCGATGGCTTCCAGAACAACTACATCTCGTTCAGAGGCAAGCGCTGGCACGAGATCCTGCGCTGGCGCTGGCAGGCCTGGCGGGCTGGACACCCTCGACCGATCGCCACGCCCATCCCTGTTGTCGCGCCTGATCTGAACTTCATCGGCGCCAATGCCAAAGCGGGTTTGAGCATGCAGCCTGCCGTGACCTGGATCGGTCACATCACCGTGCTGGCGCAGATAGGCGGACTCAACATTCTCACGGACCCGGTTTTTTCCGACCGCTGCTTTCCTGTGCAATGGGCGGGCCCCAAACGCCAGACGCCGCCGGGTTTGTCGCTGGCTCAACTGCCGCACATCGATGTGGTGCTGCTCTCGCACAACCACTACGACCATATGGACGAAGGCTCCTTGCTGGCCTTGTCAAAACAAACCGGGGGCAGCCCGCTTTTCATCACACCGCTGGGGCACAAGCATTGGTTTGCACAGCGCGGCATCCACCATGTGATCGAGCTGGATTGGTGGGACACGCATGTGCTGCCCGCCACAGAACGCTCGGCGCGTATCCCCGTGACCTTGACGCCATCGCAACATTGGTCTGCCCGCACGGCCACAGACGCTTTGCGCAGCCTGTGGGGCGGCTTTGCGGTGATGTCGCCCGACTGCCATCTTTTCTTTGCCGGCGACACGGCCTACTCGAAAGACTTTGTTGATATTCGCCAGCACTTTGCACGCGAGCAGACACCTGAATCAGGCGGCGGCTTTGACATGGCCTTGTTGCCCATCGGCGCCTATGAACCACGCTGGTTCATGAAAGACCAGCACGTGAACCCCGACGAGGCCG
>NZ_SCTN01000578.1 GCF_004297345.1 Aquabacterium sp.
CATCCGGAAAGCGTCGCCAAGACTGCCGAGCGTCTTGCGGATCCAGCGGGCCACAAAAAGCGCAAGGGCCGGGAGCTCAGGATAAAATACAAGGATGCCCGGCGAGAGTATAATCAGCGCTATCGAGCTGAAAACCGAGATCTCTACGCAAGATGCGAACGTGAGAGGTACGCCAGAAAACGCAATGCGATGCCAGCATGGGCCGATTTGGAAAAGATTGCGGCCTTTTATGCGGAAGCTCGCCGATTGACGTTGGAAACCGGAATTCAACACGAAGTCGATCATATCTACCCATTGAATAGCCCGACTATTTGCGGATTGCACGTCCACCAAAATATGCAAATTCTGACTCGATCAGAAAATGCTAGTAAGGGAAATCGCTATGCGGGTTAGGGTGCTGGGCGGCGGTTTCTACGGGTGTAGCCTAGCGGCGTCGCTGCTCGAGCGCGGGTATAACGTCGACCTGTTTGAAATCCGTGACCGCCTGTTCGGCGGTGCTAGTGGTAACATTCCGGCTCGCCTTCACGCCGGCGCGTTGCACTACCCGCGCAGCCACGCCACGCGCAAAGCCTGCCTCGCTCACCGCGACGAATTTATGCAGCGGTTCGGATTTCTCACGCGCGGCGTGGCTACCAATATCTACGCCGTCGCTGAGTACGAAAGTCTGATCGACTTCGGAACCTACCTTGAGGTGGTGAAGCGCGATCTCGAGTGCATCACGATCTACGATCCGGCCGAGTATGGCCTTCGACACGTCGAAGGCGCAATCTTGACTGCCGAGCGACATATTCTGACAGACCGTGCCCGCGAGCATTTTACAGCGTTGCTCGCGCCCTATGTGCAGTTCAACACTCCGCCGGGCCTAGTTGATGATCCTCGCTGGGATATGACGATTGATGCGACTTTCTGCGCCAATGAAGGCGCTGGCATCGATCGCTTCGAACCTTGCGTGACAGCGCTGCTCGAAGGGCCCGTTGGAAAGTCTATCACGATCGTCGATGGAGCGTTTGGATCTCTCTATCAATGGGATCCAGATCGCCAACTTTCTTCGCTCTCAAGCGCAAAATGGACGCCATTTAGTAAGTCGATCAAGAGTTGGGGACAGGCGGCGGCGGTGCTCGACCAATCGAGCCGCTTTGATGTGGATCTACGTGTTAATTCGATGATCGATCAGATGCGCCATTATTATCCGGCGATCGAAGAATATCGCTACGTCGAGCCGATGCTCTCAATTCGGGCTATGCCGCTATCCGGCGCCGACACGCGCTTAGTTGACGTCGTAAGAGTTGGGGACCGTGCCGTGCGCGTGCGAGCCGGCAAGATCGATGCCGTTCTCGATGCCGAGCGCCAAGTTATGGAGCTGATCGCGTGCATGTAAGGATTGCCGGCGCCTCGAGCATGATCGGCTACGAGTTTATGAAGCTCGAGCCGGAATCCTGCCTCGCTCATCTGCACAGCACGCCGATCAACGTCGATCGATATCTGATCTGCACCGGCTATCTCGCCGGAAAGTCGATCGACGAGATCCGCAGCGATCACCTCGCGGAGACGTTCAGCCGAAATTTCGCGGAGATCGCCCGATTTTGCGACAAGGTTTTCGCGATCCGGCCGGAGGCGCGTGTCTGCATAATTGGCTCTGAGAGCGGTTTCGCTGGCAGCTACGATATGGCCTATGCCGGCGCGAAGGCGGCGATTCACCTCTACATCGAAACCAAGCGGCTCAAGTATGCCGAGCAGATGATTGTCGGGATCGCGCCCGGGATCATCTGGGATTCGAATATGACGCAGAGCCGGGACGATCGCGAATTGCTTTCCGACGTGTCCGATCACAATCGGCTTGGCCGATGGATCAGTGCGAAAGAAGTGGCCGAGCTCGCCCATTATCTGCTCATGGAAGCCTCGCCGGCAGTGTCCGGCCAAATTATCAGGATGCGCCCATGATCACCCGCGTTTGCTCCGGATTCTCTCCCCGCGGCCGGCTAGATTATGGCGACGCCTTCCTTGCCGCTTTCGACAAACGCTGGCCGGCCGAGGTCGAGCTGCAAGTCTATGTCGAAGAGCCGATAGCTATGCCGCGCGGCGCATGCCGGGATCTCTGGGCTATTCCCGGCGCCCGCGAGTTTCACGTGAAACATGCCGAGAATGCTGACGCGCAAGGCCGAGTTCCGCATGGCAACTGGAAACACGCCGAGCAGCGCCGCGGCTACAGTTTCCGGCATGATGCCTATAAATTCTGGAAACAGATCCTGATCCCGCAGGCCGCGGCCGAGGGCCTGATGCACGGCGATATCCTCGTCTGGCTGGACGCCGACGTTGAAACGATCCGCCGTGTGCCGGCTGGTTTCGTCGACGGTCTGCTCGGCGACTCCGATGTTTGCTATCTCGGCCGCGCTCGCCAGCATTCTGAAATCGGATTCTGGGCTGTTCGGATCAACAGCGAAACGCGCAACTTTCTGTGCTTCCTCGCCGAGTTCTACACGCGCGGGCTCGTTTTCGATC
>NZ_SCTN01000100.1 GCF_004297345.1 Aquabacterium sp.
AGCAAGATGGCCCAGACTGTCGAGTCCAGGAAAGCGTGCGCGGTCAATCCGCTCAAGATGAGCCAGCCGCTTGGCGCCAGCTATGCGTTCATGGGCATGGACAGTTGCATGCCCGTCATGCATGGCTCGCAAGGCTGTACCTCCTTCGGTCTGGTGCTGCTGGTGCGGCACTTCAAGGAGGCTATCCCACTGCAGACCACGGCGATGAACGAGGTGACCACCATCCTGGGTGGCTACGAGAACATCGAGACTGCGCTGCTCAATATCAAGAAACGCGCGAACCCGCAGCTGATTGCCATTTGTTCCACTGGCTTGACAGAGACCAAGGGCGATGATGTCGATGGCTACCTGAACCTCGTGCGACAACGCAAGCCCGAGCTTGATGAGACTGCCATTGTCTATGTCTCCACGCCTGACTATGTGGGGGCCTTCGAAGACGGCTGGCGACTGGCTGTGGCTGGTATGGTCAAGCAACTGGTGCCCGATACATCGGCAGCGCCGAAGGTGGGCGCAGCACCGAGGCAAGTGAATCTGCTGCCGGGCAGCCACCTTACGCCAGGTGACATCGAAGAGATCAAGCAAATCCTCGGAGACTTTGGCCTGAGTGCGATCACGATGCCCGACGTGTCGGGGTCGCTCGATGGGCACATCCCTTCCGATTGGCGCGGCACCACGCTGGGCGGCACCCGAGTTGAAGAACTGACGCGCATGGGCGAGTCGGTGGCCACGCTGGCCATTGGTCAGCAGATGGCCGATGCCGCCAAGGCGCTGGAAGCGCGCACGGGTGTACCCGTCCACCTGTTTGATCGCCTCACCGGCCTGGCATGCAATGACCGCTTTCTGATGACGCTGTCGAGCTTGTCAGGTCAGGCCGTGCCGCAGAAGTACCGTCGTCAACGCAGCCAGTTGCTTGACGCCATGCTGGACGGGCACTTCTACCTGGGCGCCAAGACGGTGGCCATCGGTGCCGAGCCGGATCTGCTCTATGCCGTCGGCGCCATGCTGCATGAAATGGGCGCCGTGCTGCACACCTGCGTGACGACGACGCACTCTGCCGTACTGGAGAAGCTGCCCGCCGAGACCGCGCTGATCGGTGATCTGGAAGACCTGGAGAAGGGCGCAGCCCAATGCGATCTGATGATGACGCATTCGCATGGCCGCCAGGCTGCCGAGCGCCTGGGTACGCCCTTCCTGCGCATTGGCTTCCCCATCTTTGACCGCATCGGCAACGCTCACCGGCTCATGGTCGGCTATCGCGGTACGCGTCAGTTCATCTTCGAAGTGGCTAATCTGATGATGGCCCACATCCCTCACGCCGAGCCCGATAGCTGGCCGTTACCCGATGCGGCCCAGCGCGTCGCCAAGCCGGCCCTGCCCGCCGTAGCCGAGTTACCTTGGCCCATCAAGGCCGCGCCCACATCCAACCCAACTGCCGATGGAGTCACACCATGAAAGTTGCCTTCAGTACCCAGGACAAGCAGCGCGTGGACGCGCACTTCGGCTGGGCCAAGAACATCGCCGTCTATGACGTCACGCCCGAGGGGTATGCCTTTGTCGAGAACTTCGAGTTCGGCGGCAAGCTGGAAGAGGACGGCGATGAAGACAAGCTGGCGCCCAAGCTCGAAGCCATCAAGGATTGCGCCATTTTGTATGTGGCTGCCATCGGTGGCTCGGCTGCGGCACGTGTGGTGGCCGTGAAGATTCACCCGATCAAGGTGCCCGCACCCGAGCCCATCCTCGACATCCTGGAAAAGCTCCAGGACGTGCTCAAGGGCACGCCGCCACCGTGGCTACGCAAGGCCTTGCAAAAAGGTATCGAGATCCATTTTGACGAAGACGAAAGCGAGGCCAAGCATGGCTGATACCGCGACGGTGGATGTACCGTCTGAAGAAGCATTCATGGCCACGCCCTTCGTGCGTGAGCTGGTCAAGGTTCTGCGTGCGCAGGACACCCACGGGACATGGGATGGCAAGACAGATCGCAAGCTGCTTGATCCGTTCATCCTGACGGCTGAACAGCGCCGCGAGATGCCGATCATCGGCGATCCCGATCCGGAGATCCTCTGGCGTGTCGAGCTGTTCTATAACGCCATTGCCGTGGCCATCGAACGCGAGACCGGCAACATGGTCACGCCCATGATGAAGATGAGCCACGAAGGCTTCGGGCGCATCGTCCTGATTGCAGGCCGTCTGATCGTGGTCAACAAGCAGTTGCGCGATGTCCATCGCTTCGGTTTTCCTTCGCTGGCCAAGCTGGCTGAAGGTGGCGGCAAGTTCGTGTCCGAGGCCGTCAAGATGATCCAGGACTATCCGCAAGTCGCCAACTATGGCGCCTGAGTTGCAAGGAGAAGCAAGATGGATGCGGATGAACTGAAAGCCAGGATCAGGAAGCTCAACGCCCAGGCCACGCAGGCCAAGATGGACCTGCATGACCTGTCCGAAGAACTGCCCACCAACTGGGAGAAGATCCTTGATGTGGCGCAACGCTGCCACGATGCCCACGCTGCGCTGACCGAGGCCCGCAAGGCCGCGGCAGCCGCGTGAAGACTTGTGGAGGAAGGCCATGAGCAACTTCTCGATCACCATGCCCAGCGGTCAAGCCTGGGAGCCCCAATTCGTCCAGAACATCAACGAGGACACCTGCATCGGTTGCGGCCGCTGCTTCAAGGTCTGTCCGCGTGGGGTGCTCGAGCTGGTCGGCCTCAATGAAGATGGCGAGCGGGTCGCCATCGGGGATGAGGACGACGAAGACGAAGAGTACGAAAAGAAGGTCATGACCATTGCACACGGTGACATGTGCATTGGCTGCACGGCCTGCTCGAAGATCTGTCCGAAGAAGTGCTACACGCACGCACCGGCGGCAGCCTGAGTTGAGCGAGGCAGGGGCAGGCATGCCTCCTGCTTTCTTTTTCAGTGAACAGACAGGTGCCTACATGCGCATACCGCTATATATAGAGAAATACGACGATGGTCGATCCAGTCGCCTCAAGCGTGCGTCGCATTTGGGGCGGGAAGTGAATTGGTCGGACAGGGTGCCCACGCTGTGGAAGGACCTGACCATCGGCCCTCTGTGGGTCGATGTAAACAGAGACCCCGAGTCAGGCGCTGAACGATGGATGGGCTACGACGAAGACGAGCAACCCTGCTATTGCCGTTATCGGTTCGAGGTGGCGATGGGTACCTTGAACAACGAAGGCAATGGGCTGTATCGCGAAGACCTGGCCGCGTGGCGGATGCGTGACGGCCGTTGGCTCATCCATCGCATCATCCACAGTCAGGCTGACGAGAAGGCGGCCTATGCTTTCTACGCTTTCAGCGAGAGCATGCCGCGTTGAGGTGTGTCGGTGAGATCAGGCGGGCACGGCCAGGATCACGTGGCTGGCCTTGATGATGGCCGATGCAGCCTTGCCTGGTGTCAAGCCCAACTCGGACACGGCCTCGTTGGTGATGACAGCAAATACTTCCGTGCCACCCGGCAGGGCGATGCCGACTTCGCTGTTCACGGCCCCCTTGCTCAATGTACTGACCTGGCCAGCCAGCTGGTTTCGGGCACTGAACGTGAGGCCTGCATCCTGGGTGGCCACCATCACCCAAGGGGCCTTGACCAACGCGACCACCTCTTTGCCTACAACCAGGCCCAGCGACTTGACGCTGCCCTCGGTGACGATGGCCACAAGGGTGTCGCCCCCGCTGGTTTGAAGCGTGACTTCTGCGTTGACGGCGCCAGGCTGGATGGCGGTGATGCGGCCTCGGAAGGCGTTACGGGCGCTGACTTTCATGACAAACCTTTGATGCTGCTTCAGGTGTGGTGGATAACCGTAGCTGTTGGCACGGCCTTTGCGTTATAAAGCTTCGTATACGACAAAACGAACACAGTTGAGCCAGTCTAGACCCCACCCCTGTATGGACGCGAGCCATATCCGAGGCGTCTGGTCGAACTAGCCTGGTGCGTTTTCCAACGAGTCCGATGTCGATATGTAGCGAACGCGACAAAGCCGTGATGTCATGAATACCAGCCGAAAGACGCCCAGCAAGTCCACCAGCAAAGTTGCCCGCGCGGCAGGCCCCAGGCTGTTTGGCAAGCTGGAGGTGTCAACTGAACTGGGTACGTATCTGGGTGATACCCGCATCCGATTGCTGGAAGCGATTGACCAGTACGGTTCCATTTCGCAGGCGGCCAAGCATGTGCCTTTGTCCTACAAAGCTGCCTGGGATGCCGTGGACGCCATGAACAACCTCGCCGATCAACCCTTGGTCGAGCGCAGCACAGGCGGCAAACACGGTGGAGGCACCTTGCTCACGCCGCATGGCCGCAAGGTTGTGGGCCTGTATCGGGCGGTGGAGGCCGAATACCAGATGGCGCTGGACCGGCTCATGACGCAATGGGGCGACATCGGTGAGGGCAGTGCTCGTTCATTTCAGCAGTTGCTGCGCCGCATGGGCATGCGCACCAGCGCGCGTAACCAGTTTGTCTGTACGGTCAGCGGGCTGCGAGAAGGCGATGTGGACTACGAGGTCTACCTGAGGCTGGATAACCAGAACGAACTCGTGGCCGTGATCACGCGCGATTCAGCTGAACAACTGGGCATCGAGATCGGCATGGAGGTCGTCGCGCTGGTCAAGGCCTCGGCCGTGCTGTTGCTGACCGATGAGGGCCTGCGCACCAGTGCCCGCAATCACCTGTGGGGTGAGGTTGAGCGCATCACGGAGGGGCCGGTGAATTCGGAGGTGGTGCTGTCCCTTGGGCGAGGGAAGACCGTCACCGCCGTGGTCACCAAAGATTCGGTGAATGCCTTGGGGCTGGTCGAAGGAGGGCGTGCTTGCGCCATCTTCAAATCGTCCAGCGTGATTTTGTCCATTCTGGGTTGAGCCCAAGCGCTTGTCTCGGCGTTGCAAGGAGTTGAAGATGAAACGTGTACTCAAGCAGGCCATGTTGGTCTGGTGTTGTTTGACGGGCCTGAGTGCCGCGCAGGCCGGTGAAGTGCAAGTGGCCGTGGCGGCCAATTTCGCGGGGCCCTTCAACAAGATCGCCGCCGTCTTCCAGGCCGAGACCGGGCACACGACCAAGGTGTCCGTGGGTTCCACGGGCAAGTTCCATACGCAGATCAAGGAAGGCGCCCCCTTCGAGGTGCTGCTGGCGGCCGATCAGGACACACCCAGAAAGCTGGAAGAGGAAGGCCTGAGCATCAAGGGGCAGACCTTCACCTATGCCAAAGGCAAGCTGGTTCTGTGGAGCGCCAAAGAGGGCTTTGTCGATGACAAGGGCGCCGTGCTGAAGAAGGGCGGCTTTGCGCACCTGGCGTTGGCCAATCCCAAGCTGGCCCCCTATGGCGCTGCGGGCGTGGAGGCGCTCAAGGCCCTGAATCTGACGGATGCCCTGGCGCCCAAGATGGTTCAGGGGGACAACATCGCACAGACCTTCCAGTTCATTGCCACCGGCAACGCCGAGCTGGGTTTCGTGGCCCTTTCACAGGTGGCTGCCCCTGACAAGCCCGCTGGCGGCTCGTATTGGCTGGTGCCTGCTAAGCTGTACACGCCCATCCTGCAGGACGCGACCTTGCTCAAGAAGGGCGAAGGCAATGCTGCCGCGGCGGCCTTGCTGAAGTTCCTCAAAGGTGACAAGGCCCACATCATCATCAAGGCTTTTGGCTACGAACTTTGATGCTGGATCCCGATGATCTACAGGCCTTGCGCCTGACGGCTGCCCTGGCCACATCAAGCACGCTGTGCCTGCTCGTGCTGGGCACGCCCATCGCTTGGTGGCTGGCGCACACGCGTTCGCGCCTCAAGGGGGCTGTGGCCGCCATCGTGGCCTTGCCGCTGGTGCTGCCGCCCGCGGTCATCGGCTTTTACCTGCTGATGTTGATGGGGCCGCATGGGCCCATCGGGCAGTTCACTCAATGGCTAGGCTGGGGGCTTTTGCCATTTACGTTCTGGGGATTGGTTGTCGGGTCTGTGATGCACTCGTTCCCGTTTGTGGTTCAGCCTCTTCAGCAGGCTTTTGAGGCGATCGGGCCTCGTCCATTGGAGGTTGCTGCTACCTTGCGCGCCACGCCCTGGGATCGATTCGTCAGCGTGGCTTTGCCCCTGGCTCGGCCGGGATTTCTGACGGCCGCCGTATTGGGCTTCGCGCACACGG
>NZ_SCTN01000101.1 GCF_004297345.1 Aquabacterium sp.
GCCTGCAACTCAGGGAAGGTCGGGCCATCGCCTACCAACAGCAACTTGAGATGCGGCGCATCCTTGAGCTTGTCGGCAATCTGGTGAACGAACTGGTCAATGGCATGCCAAGGCAGGAAGGCGCCCAGGTATCCGCACACCACGTGCCCATCCAGCCCCCATTTGGCACGCGCGGTGGCGCGCTGCTCTGGCGTGAAGCTGAATTTGGAGATATTGGCGGCGTTGGGCGTGATAATGGTTGGCGCCAATTTCCCGTGCGAGGCCAAGGCGCGATCACGGAAAATATTAGAGACAAAAACCAGACCGTCCGCGTTATTGAATACCCAGCGCTCAATCGCCGCTGAGAGTTTCTGGAAAAACAAAGGGCGAACCCGCACCACATAGGCGGAATCGTTCACTTCCAGAATCACGGGCAAGCCTTTGAGTTTGCCCAGCAACACGGTCGAAAACAGGAAGAGCGAGTACCGCTCATAAATGAAATTGACGTCGGGATTGCGCGACAGGTAGCGCCACACACGCCAACCCGACACCAGGTTGTAGCCCACCTCAGCCAGCTCGAACAGCGGCTCGGGGAACTTGGCCACCAGGCTCATCAAGGTGGTGGCCTGAGCCGTAGGCGACATGGCCTTGGGCGAGCTGTAGGGGTCAGCGCCAGGCAGCGAAATGATGTCAACGGCCACGCCTTCAGCGCGCAGCGCATCGGTGATACCGCGAATATGAACCCCTTCTACGGCTTTCCCCTGGGTTCGATGGTGATAAAGAACACGTTTGACGTGCTGAGAAAGCTTTTCTGAAGGCATATTCAACTCCCGAGCCAGTGTAACATAGGCGTTTCCCGACAAATGCCGGCATTTGGGCCCGCATTCGCAGGTGTTACGGACTTATTGCCAGCTCGATCCATGAATTTGATTTCGTCCCAAGCTTTGCGAATTCTCCACGTGGTGGACTCCCTCGAATTTGGCGGGCTTGAGCGCGTGGTAACCGATCTGGCCATTGCACAACTGCAGGCAGGCCATCACGTCGAGGTCTTCAGCATCAATGCCACCCGAGGTTTCACGCCCGAACTGGAGGCCGCCGGCATCAAGGTGACCGTGGGCAACAAGCAAGGCACACTGGATCGCCAGGTCGTCAAGGCCTTGCGTCGCGCCTGCCTGTCGCCTCGGGTGGATGTCGTTCATGCGCACAACTTCATGCCAGGCTATTACGTGGCCACCGCGCTGACACTGGCCATGAATGCCCCGGCGTTCGTGGGCAGTTGCCACGACATGGGCACACGCTTGAAGGAGCGCAAACTGCGCTGGCTGTTCCGCTTTGCGTTGTCTCGCATGGCCGGCGTGGCCATGGTCGGCAAACAAGTGCATGACCGCTACGTACTGGGCGGCATGGTGCCACCGCAAAAAGCCACCACGGTACTCAACGGTATTCCGGTAGCCAAATTTGCGCAATCTGCGGAGCGACACGCGCAGGCGCGTCGCCGCCTCTCATTGGCTGACGACGACCTCGTTGTGGGCTGTGTTGGCCGGCTGGTCGCCCTGAAGAATCACCGTGTGCTGCTGGACACCGTTCCTGAACTCGCCAAACGCCATCCACGGCTCAAGGTCGTGATCGTCGGATACGGCGAAGAAGAAGCGCGGTTGAGAGTGCAGGCAAAACAACTGGGCGTGGAGGATCGCGTGATCATCACCGGGCAGCGCTCGGACGTGGCCGATCTGCTGCCGGGCTTCGATGTGTTCACACTGCCATCCCAGACGGAAGGCGTGTCGATCGCCTTGCTGGAGGCCTGTGCCACGGGCCTGCCCGTCGTGGCCACGCGTGTGGGCGGCAACCCCGAAATCATCCGCGACGGCACGACCGGCCTGCTGGTTGAACCGAGTGATGTGGGCGCACTGCAAGGCGCGCTGGACGCACTGCTCAGCCAGGCTGACCGGCGGCAACTGCTTGGCAACAATGCCCGCCTGTGGGTCAGCCAGCATGCCTCGACGGAATCGCTGCGCCATGAGTACGATCAGTTCTACCGCCGCGCCATCGCCCCCCAAAAACACAGAACAAAATGAGCGACATCGAAGTCACCGTCATCACGCCCATGTACAACGCGCGGGCATGGCTGGAAGGCCATATTGCCAGCACGCGCGCACAGACGCTCCAGCACTTCGAGCACATCATCATTGATGACTGCTCGACTGACGACAGCGTGGAAGTGGCGCAGCGATTGACTGCCGGCGATGATCGCTACAAGATCGTGCGAGCACCCAAGAATGGCGGCCCCGCTGCGGCACGCAATATTGGCATCGCGCAAGCCAAGGGGCGCTACCTGGCCTTTTTGGATGCCGATGACCTGTGGCTGCCACAAAAGCTGGAACGCCAATTGGCTTTCATGAAGCAGACAGGCTACGCCTTCACGTACCACGACTACTGCCACATCAGCCACGACGGCAGCAAAGTCGGCAAGCGCATCGAAGGTGTGGAAACCATGGACATCCGCGCCCTGCATGTGCGACGCAAAGGCACGTGCGGCTGCTTGTCCGTGATGATTGATCACCAGCAGTTGCCCGCGTTCAAGTTTCCCGATATCGAGCGCTCATTGCCAGAAGATTTTCTGGCCTGGTTGTGGGTCATGAAGCAAGGCCAGATCGGGCACCGTTTGCCGGAGGATCTGGCGCGATACCGCCTGGTGCCCGCCAGCCGCTCGGCCAACAAGTTCGCTGCGGCCTTCGCGGTGTGGAACCTCTACTACCGCGTCGAAAAACTACCCTTGATCAAAGCCACATGGTGGTGGCTGCACTACGCCTGGAACACCAAGCGTCTGCACAAGGAATCCAGCCCAGAGCAACAAGCCTGAAAAGCTCAAGGCGCAGCCAGCTTCGCCATGAGATCCTGATACGGGCGCGAATTCAGGAAAATCGGCGCCGCCGTCCTGGCGCCGTAAATGCTGATGTGGGCGCCGTCCCAACTGAAAGGCACGCCGTTGGCAGTCAGATCGGAAGGCAGCCCATCGCGCATGAACATTGCATCCCGATCGACAAACACGGCGTTCGGGAGCGTCTTAGCCAAGGCTTCCAGACGGGCGTTCGCGTTGGCGGCCTCTTTATCAACGTCCGTCGAAATGCGGCGGATGTCAAAAGGCACGTTGTGCAGCAGGCTCTTCTTGTAGGCGACCATGACGTTGGTGCCAAATTGCTTGGGGCTGCTCATCAGGACCAGCACCCGCACCTTTGAAGCCGCCATCCGCGCCAGCGCCAGCACCTCATCGAGCTTGCCTTGCGCCTGCACATCACCCCAATCTCCAGCCAAAACGGCGAAATCGTATTGCGACAAGTTGTCCTGCAGATATTGGCGGTTGAACAGGCATTGCGAATAGGCACGACTGGCCAGCGTCCCGGTATAGCCCTTGCCCAAGGCGGGATAGCACCAGTTCGTGGTCACGGCGTGAATGGCCATGCCAGATTGCTGCCCCACGGCATCCCACAGGGGCTCGTACTGCCCGGCAAACGAATCCCCGAAGAGCACGCCTTTGCGCTTGGCTTTCTTGTCGCCCAACCAGCACGACAGGCCATTGGCACCTTCAGACAAGGCGTCGTTGGAATCGATGCTGTAAAAGCACCAGCCGTTGTCAGACTTGGGCAGGTCAATGTCCTTCAAACTGGAGAAGGAGGCCGGCATCCGGCTTGGATACCCTTTGTTGAAATGCCCCAGCAACCCCACGGTCACGAACACGGCACTGCCGATCGCGGCGAGCAGGAAGATCTGTTGACGACCAAATCGACGCCGGTTCCTGAACGGTGCCTCGACGAATCTCCAGCTCACATAAGCCAGCAACAAAGACGCCAAAGACAAGGCTGCAAAGATGCCGTGATCCGGCTCGCCACCCAGGCTGCGCTGGCGGGCGAAGGCAAACAGGGGCTGGTGCCACAGATACGCGCTATAGCTCAACAAGCCGATGAACACGAAGGCACGGTTGCCCACAAAGCGACCGACCATGGTCTGCTCAGACGCGAACAGGATGATCAGCGCCGTGCCCAGCGTGGGCATCAGAACGTAGAGACTGGGCGAAGGCGTGTGCTTGTCAAACCAGAAAATGGCCGCCACAAGCAAAGCCAGGCCCAAGGCACCACCGGCTTCTGCGAGCCAGGGGCGGACAACAAGCTTGCGCCCGCCAGAAAGATGCAGCCCGATCAGCGCACCGATGAACAACTCCCAGCAGCGCGTGGGCAGCAGATAGAAGGCCTTGGATGGATCGAACGACACCTGCGTGTGCGCCATATACAGGCTGGCAATGGCCGCCACGATCAGCATCACGGACATCAGGCGCGAGCCCCAACGCCAGGTCAAAGCCAGAAAGAGGGGAAAGAACAGGTAGTACTGCTCCTCGACCGCCAGGCTCCAGGTGTGGAGCAAAGGTTTCAACTCGGCCGATGAACTGAAGTAGTTGCTGGTCTTCCAGAACAGGATGTTGGACGAGAAGAACGACGTGGCAACCAGGCTCTCGGAGAAGTTCTTCATGTCCTCCGGCAAGAGCCAGCACCAGGCCACAGGCAGGCAGGCCGCCATCACCACGAACAGCGCCGGCAGGATCCGCCTGGCTCGACGCTCATAGAAGTTGACGAGGGAGTAGCTGCCTTCCTGGTGCTCAGCCAGGATGATCGAGGTAATCAGGTAGCCGCTGATGACGAAGAAGACGTCCACACCGACAAAGCCACCACTGAACGCCGAGAACCCGGCATGAAAGAGGATGACAGGTACGACAGCCAGGGCCCGCAGGCCATCAATCTCTTTTCTGTAATCCATCTTTTCAGGGCTTTTGTCTGTGATCGAACCTTTGTGCCCAACCTGCTTCGCAAAGCCCCCTCCCCGGCAGCCTGGCGGCGATGACGCGATCAGGTCGCGCTGGAACTCAGGTCGGCATCCGCGCCTTGACGAAACGCCGGGCGCTGGATGATGAAGTCGCGATAGGCGTTGGGATCACCCGCCTTGCCCGCTTCGGCAGCCTTGATGATGTTGTAGGTTTCACGCGCACTGACGTAATGCAGCTTCCAGTCCTTGCCGTCGTTGTAGCGCGTCTGCAGGTACTCGTAGGCATCGCGCATGGGCTTGCCGAGCAGCACGTCCATGTCGCGCTCTTGTGTACCGTGCGTGTGGATCTTGACGAAAACCCACTCCGGACGCCCTTCAACGTGGATGCCGGTTTCCACCCAGGTGTCGATGCGGTCACGCGTAGGCGGGCTGCTGGCGCGGATGTCGGCGTTCTCGATACGCGGCAGGATGCCGAACTTGCGGTTGTTCATCAGGAAGCCCAGCGGCCCCTGGATGATCATCAGATCACCCCAGGTCTGGCCACCCACCTTCACACGCTTGCCGGTGTTGTGCGACTTCGGGCAGCAGGGATCATCCTTGGCGTAATAGATGCTGTTGATCGTGCTGGTTTGCGAACCGTCAGGCGCGGCGGGCAAGGTGAAGTCGGCGTAGCAGCCCTCTTCACGCAAAACGATCAGCTCGTTGTTGACGCCGCAGTAGCGGCCATCGGGACGCGAGTTGTCCAGACACCAGTTGCCGTGAATGAAAGACCACTGCGCCTGCCCCGTCTTGGGATCGACAGGCAGGGCATCATGGCGCTCGATCAGGGTCTTCGTGAAGCTGCGCAGCTTCTCGCGCAAGCCCTCATCGGTGTCGTTGTCATGATGCAGGTGAATATCGATCTCGCCCAGGCCCATGCGGCACAACTCGACCAGTGCATCCAGATGCTCAGGGCGGTACTCTTCTTCCGGATAGAAAAAACCATGCACAGGCGGGCGGCCATCCGCATCCTTCAAGCCTTCGCACAGCTTGGGGTAATCCTGCCGCCAGCGGGCCACGCGCTCGCACTCCACCTCGTAGGTGGGTGACTTCCAGCGCGGCTCGTAATGATCCACGAAGCAGAACATCAGGTGGCGCGTCACGCCAGGTTCCGGCTTGGCACGCCAGTCCTGACGCAAGTAACTGCCGAACCAGATCATCAGGTTCTTGCTCTGCACCTCCCGGTACAGCACAGCAATCGCGGCCATCACTGCCGCCCCAACAATCACAAGCGCCATCATCATGTTTCCGGTGGATTCACATTGCAGCGTGCGACCTGATCACCTGGCCGCGCGCGTCATTTTCAACGTGCAAAACTGTAACGTTTCAGTCTAGCATGCGAACTTCGGACGCCGCCACACCCGGATCAGTGACGATTCACAAAGATGAACGCTTGAACAGCCGACATGGCGATCATCATCATCTTGATGGTCGTGAAAACCCAGGGCGCATCTCGGGTGACGGCCTCGACCTTGCTCGCCTCCTGGGATCGGGTAGCGATGTGCCAGGAAGCCACACACAGCGCCAGCAGAACGTACAGCGTTGGCTGATAGGTGCGCGACAAGAACCAGGAGCAGGTCATGAACCCGACCAGGGAGCCGCGCATCAGCACGCCCATCTGGCGGATATCACTGCCTTCGGGCGCGTTTTCCGCCACCTGATTGGCAGCCTGAAAGGCCAGCACGATCGAGGCGATCCAGAAAAAGAAGCCGATCACACCCAGTTCGGCAAAACACAGAACGAAGGCGTTGTGGGCGGTCAGCCAGTTGAAATTGGTGAAATTGAGATAGCCCACACCAAACAAAGGCGATGACCTCAGCATATTGAAGCCTTCCACCCAGGCCTCGATCCGGCCCTCGGCAGACTCCTCCTTGGTAGACAAACTGCGCCCGCCCAGGAAGCCACTGGCCGCCGCCCCGCCCGCCATCACGCCAATCAACATCATGGTGCGAACCGGCCCCAAGGCCTTGCGAACGCCAAAAAACAGCATGGCCCCAACACCAAGCAAGGAACCACGAGAGTGCGTCAGAAAAATGGTCGTGCCAAAAACGGCCAGGGGAATACCGACCACAAAGATGTTGCGAAACCACTTGCCGGGCTTGTAGAGCCACACCAGCCAGGGCAGCAGAGACACGATCATCTGGGCAAAGTCATTGGGATCGTCAAAGAACCCCACGCTGTGCACACGGTACATGAACGCACCGGAGTGATCGTCCGCCGGAATGGGCGGCAAGTCCTTGGCGGCCACAACCGAATCCATGGACACAGGCTGCCGGTAGACCAGTTGTTCCAGCATGTAGCCCGTCTCGTATGAGGCGATGGCAGCGACCGACAGCACAAAGATGCTGAACATGATCACGTAGCAAGCCGCCCGCAAACGAGGCAGCGTGTTCACATACATGCTGACCAGCACATAGAGCAAAGCCGTCGAACTGAATTGGGACAAGGCATCGATGGCCTCGCCAAAGCCGCTGCCCATCAATTTGGACACGAAGATGCAAAACACAAAGCCGCACAGCACCCACATATGGCGCTTGCGAGCGGCGAACTCTTCCTTGTGCTTGAAGGAGGACACCAGCCCGGAGCCAAAGGCAATCACCCACAGGATCACCATGGGCCGAAGCTCCATCAACTGCGGCGCGAACATCTCGATCGGCCGCATGTAGATCAGCATCAAATAAATCAGGAAGACGACGAACCCCATGGGCAGGAGGATACTGCACGCGCCCGCTGCCACCGGCATCGACTAACATCGACGCTTTGCCATTTCGCGACGTACCCATGAACAGGCCTTTCAGTCGAGTTGCTGCATTCAAAGCCGGAGCACTGATGGCCGCGTCCACCTACGTGACCGTGGCACTTGGCCTGGTGGTCAGTGCCTTGATTGCGCGGGGGCTGGGTCCGCAAGACTACGGTCGTTACGTGTACGTGCTGTGGCTGTCCAGCCTGCTGATCATCATCGGCAACAACGGGCTGGGCGTCTCCGGCATCCGTTTCATTTCCGAGTCCCTGGGGCGCGAACGTCCCGACGAGGCCGCCAATGTGCACGGCTGGTTGCGCAAACGCCAGTGGTTCAGCCTGGCCGCCGTAGGCGTGCTCTTTCTGATTGCCCTGCCCTTCATTCAGCCTGCAGGCTGGGAGGGCCACCAGGGGCTGCTGATCGGCGTGGTGACGGTCAGCTTCGTCGCCAAGGCCATCTTCCAGTTTGATGTATCCATGGCCAAGGGGCACGGACGCTTCAATGTCGAGGCCTGGTCAACGATGATCATGAGCGTGCTCTACACCGCAGGTGTGGCCGCCCTGATGATGAGCAAATCACCGCTGAGTTGGTACCTGGTGTTTTTCTCGGTGATCAGCGTCGGCCACATCTTCGTCGTGGCGCCCATGCTCAAGCGCGACGGCATCCATGCCGGCAAGGCGCCCTGCTCGCCCGAGTTGATCGAGCGCATCAAACCGCACCTGTGGTGGACCATCGTGCAAGTGGCCGTGGCCACACTGAGCAACAAGACGATCGAGACCTTCCTGCTCAATTCCCTGATCGGCCCGGCCGAGGTGGGCTTTTTCGCCATCGCAACCAACCTCACGCGCGGTGGCGTGGAACTGGTGTCCTCCAGCCTCACATCACTGCTGATGCCCATGCTGGCTCACGCCTACGGCGCCGGCGGCATGAAGCAGGTCAACACCATCATGTCGGACGCCATCCGCTACTGCGTGTTCCTGGGCCTGATCCTGGCCGGCCTGGGCCTGCTGTGGGCCGCCTTCGGCATCGCGCTGATGTATGGCAACAAGTACGAGCCCGTGGTCAATGTGCTGCGCATCATGGTCGTGGTCGGTGGCCTGACGCTGGCGGAAAGCGCTTTTGGCGCATTGCTGACGACCACGGACAACCAGCGCCTGCGCGCCTTCGTGGCGCTGTTCTCGGTAGGCATCAGCGTGTTCTGCGCCGTGACGCTGGTCCCGATGTATGGGTTGATGGGCGCAGTCTGGGCCAATGCCATCTCACGCATCGTCGTGATGGTGGTGATCACGACCGCCATCGTGCGCAAACTGGATGTCACTCTGCCTTGGCGCGAGCTACGCGGGCTGCTGATCTCCGGCGTGCTGGGCCTGCTTGCCACCGCACCACTGCTGTGGTGGTCCAACACCGCACTCACCCAGTTCGCGGCAGGCTTCATCTACCTGGCAGGCTTCATGGCGGCCAGCGTGGTGGTGGGCGGCTGGCATCAGAAAGACGTCCGCATGCTCCTGTCACTGGCTGAACGCAAACCCAAACAACTGGGCTGGCTGGCGCCCCGCTTGCGCGGATGGCTCGCCAGACTGCCGACCGAATCCGCGTGAATCAAAAAAAGGGCGACGCACGCGCCGCCCCTTGCTCAAGCTTAGCCCGTCACACAAGCGACGCCAGGAAGCTGGCCAAGCCTTCGCCCTGCATCTCGGCTGTGTAAAGCGCGCGAGCCTCCCAGGCTGCGTCCCGGGCCTCTTGAACACGAACGCGATCCTGCAACTGCTGCATCAGGTGCGCTGGCGAATCGAACTCGAACACAGCCGGATAACGCTGGAGGTAGGACTTCGGCCCCGTGTAGCCCTTGGCAGGCACGGCAATGGGTACGCCTGCGGCCACACTGGTGATCAGCCGGTCAGGCACCGTCAGATCAAAACGCTCCGCGCGCTGGCACACCGCCGTGTTGTAGGCGATGAGGCTGGCATCGTGCGCGGCCATCCGGGCAATCAACTGACCTTGAGACAAGGGATCAAAGGGCCGGCGCAACGGATGGCCGTCCGTCGTTTCAGGCGAACGCCCGTGATGCAACTCAATGCCGGCATCCAGAATTTCACGCATCAGCGGGCGCAGATCATCTGCCGCGTGCACGGTGTGGTGCGACAAATCTGTGCGACCAGCAAAAATGATATTGGGGCGATCCGCCGCAGCCACCGGCCGCTGAGCGGGCTGGTAGGACGCTGGCCAGCATGGCGACAACACCGTCGATCTGGGCTGAACGCTCCCCGCCGTGAACACCTGGTTCTCAAAAAAATGCGCCATTTGTGGGTTGGCATAGAGAATGCCATCCAACCACTTGGCCGCGCGCCGCATCATCCAGTGCTGCCTTGACACGCCCGCTTCGTTGAGTGCCAGTGGATAGCACAGCACCATCAGCACGACCTTGACCTTCGGACGCTTGCGCTTGAGCGCCACGATGTCCGACAGCGGATTGGTACCCCAATAGGCGACGACCACATCGGCGCCGCCATCATCCAGGTGCTGGCAAGCCGGGCCGATGAACTTCACGTCGCGCGTATAAGTCAGTTGATCGACAGCGCGCCTGACGCGCCCCAGCATGCTCAAGGCCTTGCCCTGAGACAAACTGAGCGAATCCGGCATCCAGGACAGCGATTTCACTTGCGCCCCCAGCATCGCCTCCAGACTGCGCCTGTGGTCGATATCGGGCCCCATCAAGGCTACTTTGAGATTCTTGGCCGTCATCTTTTCCCAAATTCAACTCATCACGTCAGGCTGCCTGCCGTGTGCAACGCCCGCATTGTGCCTTGAAGGCACCAGGCGGGCCACCGCCCCACAGCACCCTCAAATCATGGATTGAAGCACCTGCGCCGCGCAGGTAGGATGCCGCCCGACATGAGCGATACCCTACGCAGCCCCACAGACAGCCGCCCCGCAGGCCGCGTCAACGAAATTGACCTCCTGAGATTCGTTGCATCCATGCTGGTGCTGCTGTTTCACTACGCCTTTCGTGGCATGGCCGCCGACAACATGGCCGCCATGAACTACCCCTTGCTGGCCCCGGTATTCAAGTACGGGTACTTGGGCGTGCAGTTGTTTTTCCTGATCAGCGGCTTCGTCATCCTCATGTCGGCAGCCGGTGGCAGTGTCCGGGGCTTCATCGTTTCTCGCTTGATCCGCTTGTATCCGGCCTTCTGGGCGGCATGCACCGTCACCTACCTGGTCTGCATCCTCTGGGGAGGGCCTGCTTACGCAGCCAGCTTCAAGCAGTACCTGATCAACATGACCATGATCAGCGATTACCTGCACACGCCAGCCATTGACGGGGTTTACTGGTCCTTGTCGCTGGAGATCCGCTTTTATGTGCTGATCACCATCTTGCTGCTGATACGGCAAATTCACCGTGCCGAGTTTTTTCTGATCGCCTGGCTGGTAGCAACGATGGCGCTGGAATGGCACCCCATCGGCAAACTGCGCTTTTTACTGATCAGCGACTACGCCACTTTCTTTATCGGCGGCGCCACCATCTACCTGGTCTGGTCAAAAGGCATGACCGTGCGTCGCGCCTTGATGATTTTGTTCAGCCTGATATTGGGTTTGACGCAATCCATCAAAGGCCTTGATGAAATTCGGCATTATTACCATGTGGACATGGACCCCGTCCTCACAGCTTTGCTGGTCACCAGTTTCTACGCCATCTTGCTCTTGGTCGCGCTTCGCAAAACCGGGGCCCTGGCCAATATGAAATGGGTTACTGCCGGCGCACTCACCTACCCACTGTACCTGCTGCATCAAAATATTGGCTACATCATTTTCAATCATGCTTACCCCGGATTGAATATTCATCTTGTATTTTGGGGAACCATTGCACTGATGCTGGCAGGCGCCTGGCTTATTCATAATCTGATCGAGAAAAAAGCCGCCCCCCTGCTCAAGCGGATATTGAACACTGGACTTGACACTTTTTCGCAACTCCGCCCCACCAGGCGCTGAGAATGCGGCACCGCCGCACGATAGCCACCTGCCGAAGGTGCGGTCCTGCTATGCTTGAATCAATTCCGCCTTGAGCCAGGCTCGTGGCGAGGTAACGCTGTATAGACTTTCGAGGGTTGCTTATGCGATTGACCACTTCTTCTCCATTGTCGGTGGCCCGCCTGGCCATGGTCGCGGCTATCGCGCTGGGCCTGAGCGCCTGCGGCAGCTTCAGCAGCTACCCCCCGGCACCTGCACATGCCGAGACACCAGATCAGCTCTACAAGATCGGCGCCATGGACACGCTGAGCGTGGTAGTTTGGCGCAACCCTGATCTGTCGGCCAACATCACCGTTCGCCCGGATGGCCGAATTTCCCTGCCGCTGGTGGAAAACATCATGGCCGCAGGCAAGCAGCCCGCTGACCTGTCGCGTGAAATCGAAACCGCGCTCGTCAAGTACATCCGTGAACCGGTGGTCACCGTCATCGTAACGAACTTTCAAGGCGTCTCTACAGAGCAGATTCGCATCGTCGGCGAGGCCACCAAACCCCAGGCCGTGCCATTCCGCCAGAACATGACGCTGCTGGATGTGATGATCCAGGCAGGTGGTCTGACCGATTATGCGGACGGCAATGGTGCCGTTCTGGTTCGCGGCTCCGAACAGGGCAAGCAATACAGCATCCGTCTCAAGGATCTGATCAAGCGTGGCGATATCAGTGCCAATATTGAAATAAAGCCCGGCGACATCATCATCGTGCCTCAAAGCTGGTTCTGATATTCGGACTGACACTTTCTCGCGTGTCGATTCCATCGACACACACACTCACACCAACGGGCATTAGCCAGTCGCACCTCCAGCCGTATGGACGATACTTTCCGGCAAGTTTCCAGTATTTTAATTGCCATGTGGCAACGCCGCTGGGTGGGCGTTGCTGTCGCCTGGATCATCGCCGTCCTTGGGGCTGGCGTGGTCTACGTGATGCGCGATCGCTACGAAGCGTCGGCGCGCGTGTTCGTCGATACCCAGACCGTGCTCAAACCACTGATGAACGGCCTGGCTTTCCAGCCTGATGTGGACCAGCAGGTTCGCATGCTCGCCCGCACGCTGATCAGTCGCCCCAACATCGAGCGGTTGATCCAGTCGCCCAGAATCGGGCTGCAATACCTGAGTGAAGCCGATCGGGAAAAAATCATCGATCGCTTCACCAAAGAGATCAAGGTGGCACCTTCCGGAGATGCCAACCTGTTTGCCATCACCTACCGCGACATCAGCCCTCAGCGAGCACAGCGTGTGGTGGAAGATCTGGTCGCCTTGTTCGTCACGTCCGGCGTGGTTGATAAACAGCGTGACTCTGAACAAGCCCGGCAGTTTCTGGACGACCAGATCAAGTCGTACGAGACGAAGCTGACCGAAGCAGAAAACCGCCTCAAGGACTTCAAGATCAAGAACTTCGGCCTGACCGGCACGTCCAACCAAGATTACTTTGCACGCATGTCGACCTCGTCAGATGAGGTTTCTCGCCTGCGCGTGGAGTTGCAGGCCGCAGAGCAAGCTCGTGACGCCCTGCGCCGGGAGCTGGCCAACGAAGACCCGACCATGCCTGCCGAAGCCACCGGTGTGCCGGTTCAATCACCCACGGCAGAAACCGATGCCCGCCTGGATGCCCAGAAGCGCCAGCTCGACGACCTGATGCGCCGCTACACCGACGAGCACCCTGATGTGGTCGCGGTTCGCCGCAGCATTGCGCAACTGGAGCAGCAGCGTCGGGCCGAACTCGATGCCCGCGCCAAGGCCGGCGCCAACGGCAAGCTGCGCCCCGCACCGACCAGTCCCGTTTTCCAGAAAATCCGCGTGACCCTGGCTGAGGCCGAAGCCAAGGTCGCCTCGCTGCGAGGGCAACTCGGCGCACAGCAAGGCCAGTTGGATCAGGCCCGCAACATGGCCAGTCGCATGCCCGCAGTGGAAGCCGAGCTGGCTCAGCTCAATCGCGATTACGACGTGGTTCGCAAGAACTACGAGCAACTGGTAACACGTCGGGAATCGGCCTCGCTGGGCGAAAAGATCGATCAGACAACCAAGGTGGCCTCCTTCCGCGTGGTGGAGCCACCCCGCGTCTCGCCCACCCCCGCCAAACCCAGTCGCATGCTGGTGGCACTGGCCGCCATCGCCGTGGCCTTGCTCGGGGGTGCCGCTGCCACTTTCGGCCTGTCCCAAGTGTTCCCCTCCGTGTACGACGCCCGACAGCTCAAGGAGATCAGCGGACGCCCCGTTCTGGGTAGCGTCTCACTCGTCATCGG
>NZ_SCTN01000102.1 GCF_004297345.1 Aquabacterium sp.
CCCAACGACTGAGCCCCGGAGCTGTGATGTTTCAGAAAATTCTCATCGCCAACCGAGGTGAAATCGCCTGCCGCGTGGCCGCGACCGCGCGCCGCATGGGCATCCGCACCGTCGCCGTCTATTCGGATGCCGATGCCAACGCCCAGCACGTCAAAGCCTGCGACGAAGCCGTTCACATCGGCCCGGCCAGCCCGCGCGAGAGCTACCTGCGCGCCGACCGCATCCTCGAAGCCGCCAAGGCCACCGGCGCCCAGGCCGTGCACCCGGGCTACGGCTTCCTGAGCGAAAACGAAGACTTTGCCCAGGCCTGCGAAGAAGCCGGCATCGCCTTCATCGGCCCGCCCGCATCGGCCATTGCCGCCATGGGCAGCAAATCAGCCGCCAAAGCCCTGATGGAAAAAGCCGGCGTACCACTCGTGCCTGGCTACCACGGCGACAATCAGGACGCCGCCCTCCTCAAGGACCAGGCCGATGCCATGGGCTACCCCGTGCTGATCAAAGCCAGCGCAGGCGGTGGCGGCAAGGGCATGCGTGCCGTGCAGCAAGCAGCGGACTTTGAAGCCGCACTGGCTTCTTGCCAGCGCGAAGCCCAGGCCAGCTTTGGCAGTGCGCATGTGCTGGTGGAACGCTACGTCACCCAGCCGCGCCACATCGAGATCCAGCTCTTTGGTGACAAGCAAGGCAACTACGTCTACCTGTTCGAGCGCGACTGTTCGGTTCAACGCCGTCATCAGAAGGTACTGGAAGAAGCCCCTGCCCCCGGCATGACGGCCGAGCGCCGCAGCCAGATGGGCGAAGCCGCCATCGCCGCCGCACGCAGCGTGGGCTATGTGGGCGCCGGCACCGTCGAGTTCATCTGCGAGCAAGACGGCCGCTTCTATTTCATGGAGATGAACACCCGCCTGCAGGTGGAGCACCCCGTCACCGAGGCCATCACTGGCCTGGATCTGGTCGAGTGGCAACTGCGCGTGGCAGCTGGCGAGCCACTGCCGTTACAGCAGGAGCAACTGCAACTCAAGGGCCATGCGATCGAAGCGCGCATCTGTGCAGAGAACCCATCGCAGCAGTTCCTGCCGGCCACGGGCACCTTGCAGACCTTGCGCACACCGGCTTCGTCATCCTTTGAAGTGGCGCCCGTGCGTGTGGACAGCGGCGTGCGCGAAGGCGATGTGATCTCGCCTTACTACGACTCGATGATCGCCAAGCTCATCGTGTGGGGTGAAGACCGCGATGCCGCCTTGAGCCGACTGGATGCCGCGCTGCGTGACCTGCACATCACTGGCCTGCACACTAATGTGGCCTTCGTGCGCCGCGTGATCCACACGGACTCTTTCGCCAAGGCGAAGCTGGACACGGCCTTGATCGAGCGAGAGCACACAGCCTTGTTCCAGGCCCCAGGCGTGCCAGCTCACATCGCCGTGGGCGCGGCCATGGCCTGCCTGTTGCAACCAGCAAAAGCACCGCATGGCCACCGCCCTCGCGACCCATGGGCCGTGCAGGACGGCTGGCGCCTGAGCGGCCAGCCACGCCACCGCGAAGTGTTGATGCACGATGGCGAGCCGCTCACTGTCATCACCACACGCGTTGGCGCACAGGACTACGAACTACAGATCGGCGACCGCACGCTCAAGTTGCGCCTGAGTGGCGAGCAAGGCGATCAGCTCGACATCCAGCTTGATGGCCAGCGGCTGCGTTTCAGTGCCTACCAGCATGAGGGCGACATCCATGTCTTCTTGCCGCAAGGCGCCGTGCACCTGCAACGCGTCAACCCCTTGACGCAAACCGATCACAGCCATCAAGGTACTGGCCGCCTCACGGCATTGATGCCCGGCAAGGTCGTGGCGCTGCTGGTGAAAGAGGGCCAGCAAGTCAAACAAGGCGAGCCACTGGCCGTGACCGAAGCCATGAAGATGGAGCACACGCTCACTGCGCCTCAGGATGGCACTGTCGCGGCCATCCTCTGTGCCGTGGGCGATCAGGTCGCCGAAGGCGTCGAGCTGCTGCGCATCGAATAAGGCCCCGGCAGCCAGACCGTGAACAACTCAAAGCAAGAGAACGCCATCATGATCCCCGCGCACTTTCCCAGACACGTCTCTTTGGTTGATGTGGGCCCGCGTGACGGCCTGCAAAACGAGGCCCGCCCTGTTGACGCCGCCGACAAGATCGAACTCGTGCACCGGCTGCAGCAGGCCGGTCTCAAGCAGATCGAAGTCACCAGCTTCGTGAGCCCCAAGTGGGTGCCGCAGATGGCCGACAACGCGGAGGTCATGACCGGCATCCAGCGCCAGGACACCGTGCGCTACTCGGTGCTCACGCCCAATATGAAGGGCTTCGAAGGCGCTCTGGCGGCGGGCGCCGATGAGGTCGTGATCTTCGCGGCAGCCAGCGAGGCCTTCAGCCAGCGCAACATCAACTGCTCGATTGCCGAATCCATCGAGCGCTTCCGCGCGGTTGCCGATGCTGCCAAGGCCACCGGCATGCGGGTGCGCGCGGCTGTGTCGTGCGCATTGGGCTGCCCGTATCAAGGCGAGGTATCGATTGATGCCGTGGAAGACGTGGTCAAGCGCCTGCTCGACATCGGCAGCGACCACATCGGCATCGCCGACACCATCGGCGTGGGCACAGCCGGCCGCGTCAAGCAGGTGATGGAACGCGCGCTCAAGCATGTGCCCATGGCCGAGTTGAGCGGCCACTTCCATGACACCTATGGCCAGGCCCTGACCAACATCTATGGCTGCCTGGAACTCGGCATCCACACGTTTGACGCCAGCGTGGCCGGCCTGGGCGGCTGCCCTTATGCCAAGGGCGCCACCGGCAACGTGGCCACGGAAGACGTGGTCTACCTCCTGCATGGCCTGGGCATCCAGACCGGCATCGACCTGGGCAAGCTGGTGGACGCCGCCGATTTCATCTCGGGCGTACTGGGCCGCAAGCCCGTGTCTCGCGTCAGCAATGCCTTGCTGGCCAAGCGCGCCCACCCCACCACCTGATTCCATCCATACACCTGAGGAGACAAGACCATGAACCTGCCAGGCCTGAATCACCAGCTCGGCGAAGACATCGATGCCCTGCGCGACACCGTCCAGCACTTTGTCGCCAAGGAGCTGGCGCCCATCGCCGCAGATGTGGAACGCGAGAACAACTTCCCTGCTCAGATGTGGAAGAAGCTGGGCGACCTGGGCGTGCATGGCCTGACCGTACCCGAAGAATATGGCGGCACCAACATGGGCTATCTGGCCCACATGGTGGCCATGGAAGAAGTCAGCCGGGGCAGCTCCGCCGTGGCCCTGAGCTATGGCGCGCACTCCAACCTGTGCGTCAACCAGATCTACCGCAACGGCAGCGAAGCCCAGCGCCAGAAGTACCTGCCCAAGCTGATCAGCGGCGACCACGTCGGCGCCCTGGCCATGAGCGAGCCCAACGCCGGCTCGGATGTCGTCAGCATGAAGCTGCGCGCCGACAAGCGCGGCGATCGCTACGTGCTCAATGGCAGCAAGATGTGGATCACCAATGGTGGCGACGCCGACACCCTCGTCGTGTATGCCAAGACGGAACCAGAAGCCGGCGCCAAAGGCATGACCGCTTTCATCATCGAAAAAGGCTTCAAGGGCTTTGGCAAGGGCACCAAGCTGGACAAGCTGGGCATGCGCGGCTCCAACACCTACCCGCTGTTCTTTGAAGACTGCGAAG
>NZ_SCTN01000103.1 GCF_004297345.1 Aquabacterium sp.
GCCACGATGGGGCATGACGAGCCGCTGGCGTCCGGTTTGTCCGCAGGCAAAGGCAGGGCAGATGCAGGCGAGGAAGGGCGGCTCAAAGCGAGGTTTCCAAATAACTGACTGGTGGGTCAGTAATGTAGCCGTGTGATTCCTGTCGGTCAAACACGGCCGACTGCGCGACAACAATCGATCGGCTTGGCTATCATGCAAGACATCTTGTCAGATTTGAAGAGCCCATCCATGGAAAGACCTCAAGCGCAAGAGCGGGCCGCCTACGCCCACTTCAGCACCATCACCACCCGCTGGATGGACAACGACATCTACGGGCACGTCAACAACGTCACCTACTACAGCTACTTCGATACGGCGGTGAACCGTTATCTGATCGAAGCGGGTGTGCTGGACATCCACCAGGGTGATGTCATTGGCCTGGTCATCGAGACGCATTGCAATTACTTTGCTTCGCTGGAGTTTCCGAAGAATGTCGATGCCGGTATCCGCGTGGCCCACATTGGCAAGAGCAGCGTGCGCTACGAGATCGGCTTGTTCGATGAGGGCGAGCCCATGTCGGCTGCTGTCGGCCACTTTGTGCACGTGTACGTGGACCGCGCCACGCGCCGTCCCGTCCAACTGCCAGAGCCTTTCGTGAAGGCGCTGCAAGCCCTGCAAGTCAAGCCCAAGGCTGATTGAGATGCCGCATCCCAAGTCTGTACCGCGTGAACCGGATGTGATCACGCCTGAGTCCATCGCTGCGGTGGACCACGCCATCACGTCCCGTCGATCCATCAGGCAATTCCTGTCCAAATCGGTGCCCAAGGATCTGATCGAAGAGATCCTGCGCGTGGCGTCTCGCTCGCCATCGGGCAGCAATACGCAACCCTGGCGTGTGCACGTGCTGACAGGTGTCAGCCTGCAGGGACTGATCGACAAGATCATGGCGACCTACAACGACCCGGAGCAGGCCGCGCAACACAAGACGGAAGAGGGCTACTACCCGGCCAAATGGGAGTCGCCTTACGCTGATCGCCGCCGGCAGGTTGGGCTGGATCTGTACAGTTTGCTGGCCATCGGGCGCGAGGAAAAGGCGCGCATGCATGCCCAGCAAGGCCGCAACTACGCTTTCTTCGATGCGCCGGTTGGCCTGATCTTCACGATCGATCGCAGACTGGGGCGCGGCAGCTGGATGGACTGCGGCATGTTCCAGCAAACCATCATGATCGCCGCCCGCGCACGTGGCCTCGATACCTGCCCGCAGGCGGCCTTCAACCACTTTCATCGCATCGTCAGTGCGCACCTCGGCCTGGATGACGAGACCGAGATGGTGGTAGTGGGGATGGCCCTCGGGTATGCAGATCCGGATGCGATCGACAATACTTTGCTGTCGGATCGGGAGCCTGTATCTGGCTTCGCACGTTTCCTGGATTGAAGTGCTGATCGCTTGCTTATGGGGTTTTAAGGGTTATCCCTTGACGGTTTCCCATGTGGTTTCCGGTCTCTCGGTCTAAGATCTTGCCGCCGATCTGAATCGGCTTGTTTCCTGTTTTGGCCTGGCTGGTCAATTGCGTTTCACTCTTTGTTCGGAGGTAGTTCCTATGAGCCTGATGGGCCAAATGATGCACATGCCCTTGATGATCTCCTCGCTGCTGACGCATGCAGCGCGCCACAACGGCGACGTGGAGATCGTGTCCAAACGTGTGGAAGGCGACATGCACCGCACCAACTGGACCGAGGTCGAACTGCGTTCGCGCAAGCTGGCGCAAGCGCTGGACCGCCTTGGCCTGGAAGCTGGCGATCGCGTGGGCACCCTGGCCTGGAACGGCTATCGCCACATGGAGATCTACTACGCCGTGTCGGGCTCGCAGCGCGTTTGCCACACGATCAATCCACGCCTGTTCCCGCAGCAAGTGGCCTGGATCGCCAATGACGCGCAAGACAAGGTCATCTTCGTTGACCTGAACATCTTCCCGCTGGTCGAGAAGCTGGCACCTTCGCTGCCCACGCTCAAGCACGTGGTGCTGATGTGCGCGCGCGAAAACATGCCGCGCGAATGTGCACTGCCCAACCTGCATTGCTACGAAGACCTGATTGCGGCTGAAGATGGCAACTACAACTGGCCATCGTTCGACGAGAACACCGGCGCCAGCATCTGCTATACATCGGGCACGACCGGCAACCCCAAGGGGGCTGTGTACTCGCACCGCTCGACCGTGCTGCACGCGTTTGCCGCCGCCTTGCCTGATGCCATGAGCCTGAAGGCCACGGACACCGTGTTGCCCGTGGTGCCCATGTTCCACGTCAATGCCTGGGGTCTGCCTTACACAGCTGCCATGGTGGGCTGCAAGCTGGTGTTCCCAGGTCATCACCTGGATGGCGCGTCGCTGTACAACCTCTTCGAAGAAGAGAAGGTCACGATGAGTGCTGGCGTGCCCACCATCTGGTTGGGCCTGCTGAACCACGTCAAGACCAACAACCTGAAGTTCAGCACGTTCAAGAGCACCATCATTGGCGGCGCAGCTTGCCCGCCCGCGATGATCCGCACCTTCGAGAACGACTACAACGTCGAAGTGATCCATGCCTGGGGCATGACCGAACTGTCGCCACTGGGCACGCTGGGTCGCCTGAAGTCCAAGCATGCCGAGTGGTCGACCGAGGACAAGCAAAAGCTGCTGGAGAAGCAGGGCAAGTCGGTGTATGGCGTCGACATGCGCATCGTGGACGCCGAAGGCAAGGTGCTGCCTTGGGATGGCAAGACTGCTGGCGATCTGGAAGTGCGTGGCCACTGGGTGATCAGCAGCTACTTCAACATCGACAAGTCACCATTGCATGACGGCTGGTTCCCCACCGGTGACGTGGCCACCATCGACCCCGATGGCTATATGCAGATCACCGACCGTTCGAAGGACGTGATCAAGTCCGGTGGCGAATGGATCAGCTCCATCGACCTGGAAAACGCCTTGATGGGCCACCCTGCGGTTCAGGAGGCTGCGGCCATTGCCTGCCATCACCCCAAGTGGGATGAGCGTCCGCTGATGGTCGTGGTCAAGAAGCCAGGTGCCGAAGTGACCGTCGCCGAGTTGATCGCCTTCTACAAGGGCAAGATCCCCAACTGGCAGACGCCTGATGACGTCGTGTTCGTGGAGGAGATCCCGCACACGGCCACCGGCAAGATCTCCAAGCTGCAATTGCGCGAGAAGTTCAAGGACCACAAGCTGCCCACGGCTTGATATGAAAAAGGCCCCGTCTGGTGACGGGGCCTTTTTGTTGGTAGCGAGCAGGCAGGCGGCTTAAAAGCGCCAGTGACCGACCAGCTGTGTCGAGACGGCGGTATAGCCCGAAGCCTTTTCGCCATCGACCTGCAGCGACAGTTGGAAGGTCTTGGTTTTTTGCCAGGCCAGGACACCACCCAGGTTGATGGTGTTCTTGGCCAGATCCTGACCGGGTGTGACGAAGGATGCGCCGCCGCCTGTGAAGGTCGTGGTCGAGTCCATGCCGCTGTTGTTGAACTCATGACGCCAGATCAGGTGCATGGAGGGCTTCAACTCGGCGCCGCCACCCAGCTCCATTGTGGTCGCCAGACTGGCGCCAAGGGCGCTGCGGAAGCGGTTTGCAGATTGCGCCCCAACATCCAGGGACAGTGCGCCAGCGCCTGTTTCGGTGTAGCCGTCTTGTTGGATCAGGTTCCACTCCAGGCCGGCGGTCGGCGTCAGGGTGACCTTTTCGTTCAACTTGATCGGCATCCCGGCCGTGGCGCGGGCAGCCCATTGCGTGCCTTTGAAGCTGCTCGACGCGATGCCGGAGACGGTCGTGTCGCGGGAGCCATCGTAAGTCTGTTGCGCATAAGACAGCATGCCTTCCGCGTACCAGCGGCCAAAGTCGCGACTGGTGTAGCCGGTCAGTTGGTAGGTCTTGATGTCTGTGCCGTCGCCATCGTGCGCATCTTTCATGGCGACGCTGGTGGTGGCGTAAGTGAATGCTGCGCCCACGGCCCAGTCTTCGCGCACTTGCACATCGGTGCCGAAGCTGATGCCGTAGGTGTCGACGTGGTATCCGGAGAATTCATCGACAGCGGCTTGCTTGCCCTGGCTGCCAAATGCCTTGCCCCATACGCCTCGCTTGCGTGGTTCGTCTGCGGGCTGGCTCGCGTCATTGCCAGCGGCTGTGGGACGGAAATTGCCATTCATCCAGTCGTCATCCCAGGCGACGACGAAGTCATGGGCGCGAATGCCGTCAAGTCGAGCTTGCACCGTATCAAGGGCGCCGCTGACTGTTTGAGCCGACGCTGCGCCGATGGCTCGTCCCGTGTTGGGGGCGATGCGCTGAAGCGCTGCAGTTTGTTGCTCAGTGCTCAGACCAGAAAGGGTGCTGAGCGCATCGCCCATGGCGCCCGTGGCTGATCCGGACAGGCCGTCAAGGATGGTCGCGGCACCGCCACTGACTCGGTTGGAGATGGGCACGTATTGGCCACCGCCCAGATCGACGCTGCTCAATGTGACCGAGCTGGACAGAATGATCGAGTCTGTCGGGGCCCAGGTGGATGTGGGCGTGCCAATGGGAATATAGGTGAACGTATAGGTGTCGGGGCTCAGGCTGGTGAAGGTCGCGCCTTGCCAGTTATGAATGGTCGTGGTCGGTGTGCCTGTGAGCGCCGTTCCGTTCGAGTAGAAGTTGGTCGTACCGTCAATCAGCCCGGTTGGCTTGGTGCTCACGATCGAGGAGAACGTGACGGTGGAGTTGTAGCCATGCGTGTTGGTAACGTGCAGGCTGCCCTCGGTGTAGTTGACCGGATCGTGGTACGTGCCGTACCAGAACGTGACTGAACCTGGGCCGGCGTTTTCATAGCCGACGGATGTGGTGTGCGCATACCCATTTGGTAGCGCCATGCAGCCGACCAGAAAAGCAATGCTTGCTTTGGCGGTTGCCGAAAGATGGGAGATCTGCTTCAAGAGTTTCTCCTGGATAGGGATGCGCACAGGTAACTACATGCAGGCCAGAGTGTGCGGAATTGCTTGCCGGGGAGACCGCAGAAAAGATGCTGTTTAGGCCGTCATTCCGAAGGCAGACCTTCGTCAGGACGATGCCTGTCGGTGCGCTTTTGTTTGTGCAACTGTGTTGGGTGCGGGTCATCCCTGACGGCGCCCCTCAAGTCAGGGGGGTAAATTGGTTGCGCTTAGGTTCATCACGACACGGAGATATCAATGCGCTTCCCTGTTCCCCAAGTACGTACGCTGAGCTTTCTGGTAGCTGCCAGCCTGTCCGCTGGAGCGGCATTGGCCCAGAAGGGTGAAACCGTCAAGATCGCCTGGATTGATCCGCTGTCAGGGCTGATGGCCAGCGTGGGCCAGAACCAGGTCAAGAGCTTCCAGTTCGTGGCTGAGAAGATCAACGCCAATAACCCTGCTGGCGTGAAGTTCGAGATCGTCAGCATTGACAACAAGCTCAGTCCAGCTGAATCGCTCAATGCCTTGAAATCGGCAGCCGATCAGGGCATTCGCTACATCGTGCAAGGCTTGGGGTCCGGCTCGGCGCTGGCACTGGTGGATGGCGTCAACAAGTACAACGAGCGCAATCCCGGCAAGGAAATCGTCTACCTGAACTACGCGGCGGTGGACCCCGATCTGACCAACAGCAAGTGCAGCTACTGGCATTACCGTCTGGATGCAGATACCTCGATGAAGATGGAGGCATTGACCACCTTCATCAAGGAGCAAAAGGATGTTCAGAAGGTCTACCTGATCAATCAGAACTATGCGCACGGCCAGCAGGTGTCGAAGTTCGCCAAGTCCATGCTGGCACGCAAACGTGCCGACATTCAGATCGTGGGCGATGACCTGCACCCCTTGGCTCAAGTGCGTGACTTCGCGCCGTATGTCGCCAAGATCAAGTCATCTGGTGCCGATACCGTGATCACGGGCAACTGGGGCTCTGACCTGGCCTTGTTGGTCAAGGCCGCCAACGAAGCCGGCCTGAACGTCAAGTTCTACACCTACTACGCCAATTTCGGTGGCACACCAACGGCACTGGGCAAGGCCGCCGAAGGTCGCGTCTATCAGGTGGGCTATGGGCACTACAACATGCCTGGCTTGAACGCGACGCTGGTTAGCGAGTTCAAGAAACGATTCAACGATGACTACTACTCGGCCGCCACGTACTCGGGGCTGACGATGCTGGCAGAAGGCATGGCCAAAGCCAAGTCGACTGATCCGCTCAAGGTTGCCGCGGCGATGGAGGGCCTGAAGTTCAAAAGCTTCAACGGTGAAGTTGAAATGCGCAAGACGGACCATCAGTTGCAGCAACCCTTGTTCATCACCAAGTGGGCCGCTGTGGATGCCAAAAACAGCTACGACGTCGAGAAGACAGGCATGACGTTCGTGCCGGTGAAGTCCTTCGATGCGTATGTGTCGAGCACGCCGACGTCCTGCCAGATGAAGCGTCCATCGTGATACGAGCGGCCTGTGGCATCTTCAATGAGTTGCTCGGGCCGATGAATGTGGGCAGGCAAGGTGGCGCAGCGCCTGCCCCGGTTTCACTCGTGCGCCGCACCTGATGGAAACCTTTGTTGTCTTCTTTCTGAACGGCATCAGCTACGGGCTGTTGTTGTTCATGCTCAGCTCCGGGCTGACGCTGATCTTCAGCATGATGGGTGTGCTGAACTTTGCGCACACCAGCTTCTACATGCTGGGTGCCTACTTCGCGTACATGATCGCCGGCGTGGTGGGTTACTTCCCGGCCTTGATACTGGCGCCTTTGTTGGTGGGGGTGCTGGGCGCCATGTTCGAGCGCTACAGCTTGCGCAAGGTACATGTGTACGGACATGTGCCCGAACTGCTGATCACCTTTGGTTTGTCCTATGTGGTGTACGAATGCGTACGCTTGATCTGGGGGCCAGCCAATGTGGATTATCGTGTGCCTGAGTCACTCAGCGGGCCTTTGTTCACATTGGTCAACGTCAAGGTGCAAGGTTTGCAGTTCATGTTGGGGGCAGGTGATCCGGCTTTGTGTGGCCCGGCTGCCGGCAATTCGTGTACCCAGTTTCCTATCTATCGCGGCTTCATGGCCCTGGTTGCCTTGTTCATGCTGGGCTCGCTGTGGCTCTTGCTGACGCGTACCCGCATCGGCTTGATCATCCAGGCCGCGCTCACGCACCCTGACATGGCTCAGGCTTTGGGACACAACGTACCGCGGGTCATGATGGGGGTGTTCGGGGGCGGTTGCGCGCTGGCCGGGCTGGCTGGCGTCATTGGCGGCAATGCCTTTGTGACCGAGCCCAATATGGCCGCATCGGTCGGCGCCATCATCTTCGTGGTGGTGGTGGTCGGTGGCATGGGTTCGCTGGCCGGCGCTTTTCTGGCGTCGCTGTTGATCGGCCTGCTGCAGACTTTTGCCGTGGTCGCGGATGTGTCCGTGGCGTCCTTCATGCAAAGCCATGGCCAGACCGTGAACTACGAGCACTGGTCTTATCCGCTGCTGAAAATCACGGTGTCGCAGATGGCGCCGATCCTGCCTTATCTCCTGCTGGTGTTGATCCTGATCTTCAGACCCAAGGGCCTGTTGGGCACACGAGAGGAGTGATGAGCATGTCCAGCAACGTTTATCGATTTCGTCCGCTGAATATCGGCCGTTGGGTGCTGTGGTCTGCCTTTGCTTTGGTGTTGATCGTGGCGCCGGTGTTCTTCAAGAGCAGCCTGGCCATGACCATGCTCTCGCAGATGGGGACGGCCATCATCGTCTGCCTGTCCTACAACATGCTCTTGGGACAGGGTGGCATGCTGAGTTTTGGCCACGCGGTGTATTCCGGCCTGGGTGCGTTTGCCGCCATACACACGCTCAACAAGGTGGGGGCGGGTGATTGGCATGTGCCTGTCAGCCTGATCCCGATCATCGGCGGTTTTGCCGGGCTGTTCGTGGCGGCCTTGCTGGGTGCCGTCACGACCAAGAAATCAGGCAATACCTTTGCCATGATCACCTTGGGTGTGGGAGAGCTGGTGTGGAACATGTCGCTGATGCTGCCGGAGTTCTTTGGCGGCGAGGGCGGCATCAGCAGCAACCGGGTGGTGGGGCAGCCTTTCATGGGCATCACCTTCGGGCCGCAGATTCAGGTGTACTACCTGATCGCCGTGTACTGCTTCATCTGCACGGTGCTGATGTTTGCGTTCACGCAGACGCCCCTTGGTCGCATGCTCAATGCCGTGCGCGACAACCCCGAGCGTGTCGAGTTCATTGGCTATGACACGCAACGTGTGCGCTACATCGCTTTCATGATTGCCGGCTTTTTCGCGGGCATAGCGGGCGGCTTGTACGCCATCAACTTCGAGATCGTGACGGCGGAAGTGGTCGGGGCTCAGCGCTCAGGGGCTTACCTCCTGTTCACTTTCCTGGGTGGTTCGCTCTTCTTCTTCGGGCCGATCATCGGCGCGGTGCTGATGGTGTTCGCCATGGTGATGCTGTCGGAGCTGACCAAGGCGTGGCTGCTGTATCTGGGCCTGGTCTTCCTGTTCATGGTGATGTTTGCACCGGGCGGCATCGCCAGCCTGTTGATGATGAACGTACGCCTGGCTGCCTATGGCATGTTGCGCCGCCTGTGGGGCACCTATGCGGCACTGGCCGCCACGGCTGTGCTGGTGGTGGTGCCTTTCGCCGCGATCGTCGAGATGGTCTACCACGTCAAGCTCAATGAGGCATTGGGCCCTGTCATGCACTTTGCCGGTGTCGAGCTCAATACCCAGTTGGGTGCGACCTGGGGCATGACCGTGCTGGCGCTAGTCGTTGGTGTGGGTTTGTTCGAACTGGTGCGCCGACGTTTCTCGCGTCAGTGGAACCAGATCCAGGAAGACATCGAGGCGCAACTGGTGCGCCAGCAAGCGCATTGATCGGGGTTGAGCATGAGTACGTCAATGCAAGCAAACCAAGCAAACGCGTCGGCATCCGGGATGGCACTGGAACTGCGCCAGGTGCGCAAGTCCTTTGGCAAGACCGAGATCATCCGCGGCGCCGAACTGGCTGTGAAAGCCGGTGAGCGTGTGGCCCTGATCGGGCCCAATGGTGCGGGCAAATCCACCTTGTTCAACTTGATCAGCGGGCGCATGGCGCCTACGAGTGGCGAGATCCTGCTCAACGGCGAGGCCATTCATGGGCGCACGCCATATGACATCAACCGACGTGGCCTGGCGCGCAGCTTTCAGGTGTCCAACCTGTTTCCCCGGCTGACGGTGTTTGAAAACATCCGTTGCGCGGTGCTGTGGTCGATGGGCGAGCGCTATACCTTCTGGCGCTTCCTGTCGAAGATGGACAAGGTCAACGCGCGCGCCGAAGAGGTGCTGGACATGATCCATCTGCGTCGCAAGCGTGACGTGCATGTGTCGGCGCTGACCTATGCCGAGCAGCGCGCGCTGGAGGTCGGGGTGACCATTGCCGGTGGCGGCGACGTGATCCTGCTGGATGAGCCCACCGCTGGCATGAGCAAATCCGAGACGGCCAACTTCGTGAAGCTGATCCGTGACGTGACGGTGGGCAAGACGCTGCTGACGGTCGAGCACGACATGGGTGTGGTGTTCGGTCTGGCTGATCGCATCGCGGTGCTGGTGTATGGCGAGGTCATCGCCTTCGATACCCCGGAGAACGTGCGCGCCAACGACCGTGTCAAAGAGGCATACCTGGGCTCGGTGCTGGCTCAAAACCAGGCTGCAGAGGCCGAAGCCGGAGTCTGATCACCATGTTGCGTATCCAGAATCTGCACGCCTTCTACGGCAAGAGCCACATTCTTCATGGTGTGGACATGGAGGTCAAACCCGGTGAGATCGTGAGCCTGCTGGGCCGCAATGGATCAGGGCGATCGACCACGATCAAGGCCATCATGGGCCTGGTGGAAGGGCAGGGCTCTGTCAAATGGAATGAGCAGGAACTGCTGGGCAGCAAGACTTACGACATCGCCCGGCGAGGCCTGGGTTACGTACCCGAGAGCCGCGATGTGTTCCCCAAGCTCACGGTGGAGCAGAACCTGAGGCTGGGCATGAAGGCGGGGTCGAAGAAAGGCCGCTGGAGTCTGGACGACATGTACCAGATGTTCCCGCGGCTCAAGGAGCGCCAGCACACCGAAGCAGGTGTGATGTCTGGCGGCGAGCAGCAGATGCTGACGCTGTGCCGCACGCTGATGGGCGATCCTGATCTGATCATGATCGATGAGCCCACTGAAGGCCTGGCACCCAAGATCGTGGAGTTGGTGGGGCAGTATCTGAAGGAGCTGCAAAAGCGCGGCCTGGCCGTGCTGCTGGTCGAGCAGAAGCTCACCATCGCCCTGGACATCTCGCAGCGTTGCTATGTGATGGGGCATGGCGAGGTGGTCTTTCACGGCACACCTGATGAATTGCGCGCCGACCAGCACACTCGCAAGGAGTGGCTGGAGGTCTGACCCTGGCTCGTGCAGGGTGACGCAAAGTGCACTTGCGTCTAGGTGTTTTCACCGGGTGGCCGCGCGCCTTTGCAGAGTCGGTGCACAATGTTCACCAATTCGTACAATGATTCTTGTCAGAATTGAAGTCTGAGGATCATTGAACGCGGTGCGTGTGGTCTGCCTGGCTCGTGTGCCGCGGTGTTTCCTTGTCTTTCATCGACCTCGAGATCGCCATGAGCACCTCCTACCAAGTCACCGACGGCGTGGCCGTCATCACCCTGGACAACCCACCCGTCAACGGGTTTGGGCAAAGCACGCGGGCTGGCGTGGTCGATGGCATCGCCAAGGCCAATTCAGACGCTGCCGTGCAGGCCATCGTGATCACGGGTGCGGGCAAGGTCTTCTGCGGCGGGGCTGACATTCGCGAGTTCGGCACAGCCAAGATGGCGGCCGAGCCTTCTTTCCACACGGCGATCACGGCGGTCGAGCAATCGGGCAAGCCGGTTGTGGCGGCCATCCATGGCGTGGCCATGGGCGGGGGGCTGGAGTTGGCGCTGGGTTGTCATTACCGCCTGGTGGTGCCGGGCACGCAGATCGCGCTGCCTGAAGTGAACATCGGCATCGTGCCGGGCGCCGGTGGCACGCAGCGCCTGCCGCGTGTGCTGGGCGTCGAGACGGCCTTGCAGATGATCACGAGCGGCGCCTCCGTGCCTGCCGAGAAGCTGGCCAAGGCTCCGGGCCAGAAGCTGTTCGACAAGGTCGTGGAGGGCGATCTGCTGCCTGCTGCCATCGCGTTTGCCAAGGACGTGGCGGCCGTGCGCCCGCTGCCTTCCGTGCGCCAGTTGAATGTGGCCGCACCTGCAGACGCCGACGTGTTTGCCAAGACCCGCGCCGATCTGGCCAAGACCCGCAAGAACCTGGAAGCGCCCCAACGTTGCGTTGACTGCGTGGAAGCGGCAACCAAGCTGGATCTGGATGCCGGCCTGGCTTTTGAGCAGGACGTGTTCGCCAAGCTGGTCACCAGCGATCAGGCGCAAGCCCTGCGCCACGCCTTCTTCGGCGAGCGCGCTGCCAGCAAGATCCCCGATGTGCCCGACAACACGCCCGTGCGTGACATCAAGAAGCTGGCCGTGATCGGCGCCGGCACCATGGGTGGCGGCATCACCATGTGCTTCCTCAATGCCGGCATCCCCGTGACCTTGCTGGAAATGAAGCAAGAAGCCATCGACCGAGGCTTGGGCATCATCCGCAAGAACTACGAAGCGCAAGTGGCCAAGGGCAAGCTGGCGCAAGAGAAGTACGAGCAGCGTATGAGCCTGCTGAGCACGACCCTGAGCTACGACGACATCGCCCAGGCCGACATGGTCATCGAGGCGGTGTTCGAAGACATGGGCGTGAAGTCGCAGGTCTTCACCAAGCTCGACAGCATCATGAAGCCAGGTGCGATCCTGGCCTCCAACACCTCGACGCTAGATGTGGACAAGATCGCCGAAGTGACCAAGCGCCCCGGTGATGTGATCGGCTTGCACTTCTTCAGCCCTGCCAACGTGATGCGCCTGCTGGAAGTGGTGCGCAGCAAGCACACGTCCAAGGACGTGATGGCCACGGTCATGCAAGTGGCCAAGAAGATCAAGAAGGTGGCGGTGGTCTCGGGCGTGTGTGATGGCTTCATCGGCAACCGTATGTTCGAGCAGTACGTGCGCCAGAGCTTCTTCCTGATCGAAGAAGGCGCCACCGTGCAGCAGGTGGACAAGGCCGCAGAAGCCTTCGGCTGGGCCATGGGCCCCTTCCGTGTGGGTGACCTGGCCGGCAATGACATCGGCTTTGCCATCCGCAAGCGCCGCAAAATTGAACATCCTGATGTGATTTACAGCCCTGTGGGCGATGCCATCTGCGAACTGGGGCGCTTTGGTCAGAAAACCGGCAAGGGCTGGTATGACTACGAGGTGGGCAAGCGCGAGCCCGTGCCTTCTGCTGAAGTGCAGGCCTGTATCGACAAGGTCCGTGCCGACAAGGGCATCACGCCTCGCGCGATCAGCGACGAAGAGATCGTGCAGCGTCTGATGCTGGCCCTGGTCAACGAAGGTGCGCTGATCTTGGAAGAGGGCATTGCATCGAAGGCCTCCGACATCGACATGGTCTACCTGACTGGCTATGGCTTCCCGGTTTACCGCGGTGGCCCCATGCTGTATGCCGACATGCTCGGCCTGCCCAAGGTGATCGAGTTGATGAAGGGCTTTGCGGCCACGGCCAGCAGCGATCCAGCTTTCTGGACGCCGGCGCCACTGTTGGCCAGGTTGGCCGCAGAAGGCCAGCGTTTTACCGGCGGTAAGGCCTGATCGCGGGCTGAAGCCCACGACAGTCGATCGGTCGCCGATTGAGCAACAACATGATGGATCAGATGATCTGAAACCGAGGTCTGCATGGCGTACGCCATGTGGGCCTTTTTTGTGCCTGAATTGATTCACAGCGAGACACGCGCATGTCCTACATTGAAACCCGCCAGGTCGGTCACATCCTGGAGATCAAGGTCAACCGGCCCGAGAAGCACAACGCCTTGTCGCCCGAGATGTACCGCGACATTGCCAAGGCCTACGGCGAATTGAGTCGCAACCCGGATCTGCGCGTGGCCTTGTTGTATGGCGAGGGACAGCACATGACATCGGGGGTGGAGCTGGACAAGTGGGCGCCCATCTTCGGCAATGGCAAGGGCTTCGAGATTGGCGAAGGCGAGATCGATCCCTTCGGCCTGACGGGCGAGCGCCACAGCAAGCCGGTCGTGATGGC
>NZ_SCTN01000104.1 GCF_004297345.1 Aquabacterium sp.
CTGCAGGTGCGCCCCCGCCTGCCCCTGCCGGTGGAAGAACTGGATCGCCACCTGCAGGTTGATCCGCCCGCACTGATCAAGGGCTATCTGCGTTGCGGCGCCAAGATCCTGGGCGCACCGGCCTGGGATCCTGACTTCAACACGGCCGATCTGCCCATGTTGATGCGCATCGCCGATCTGCCTGCGCGTTATCGCCGGCACTTCCTGGGCGCCTGAGCCCTGCGACCAGCCAGCCCGACCAGCAGCAAGCCCACGCCCATCAAGGCATAGGTGGCGGGTTCGGGCACGGCGCTGGTGGTCGCGAAATTGACCTTGTCCGGCGCGAAATCGGCAATGGCACCAAAACCCTTGCTGCTGAACGCCGTGTCACGGGGCCACAGATTCCAGGTGTAGTCGCCCTTGGCGAAACCCTTGGACGGCAACAAAGCACCACTGATGGACGCCGTCAGGGTGTTGCCGGAGATGGTCACCGCCCCCGCCGGCAAGGCCGCGCTGCCGACGTTGCCCGTGCCATCCGGGCGCAACAGGATGACCTGGTCAAACAGCACGTCCGGCAAGCCATTGGCTGCAAAGCCGGCCTTGCCCGTGCCTTCGTTCACACCCCAGACATACAAGGCCGTTGACGTGCTGCCAATGGCACCTGCCGACGTGCTGGACAAAACGAAGGTGTCCGTGGCGGCGTCGTAAGTGGCCGAGGCCGACACGATGTCCAGGTCCTTGCTGTTCGTGCTGCCCGCAAACGTGCTCAAAAAGTCGCCAGCGGGATCGCTGATGGTGGCAGCTTGCGCCTGCAAAGCCGCTGCGCCCAGGGACAGCGCGCCACACACGACCGACGGGCCAGCCCGCCTGACCAGAAAACCGAGTTGGGAAAACATGTTGATTCACTCCTGATTGACTTGATCGGGCGGCACGCCATGCCCCATGCATCTTGAGACGCCCGAGATCAGTCTACGCAATAAATGTGTGATGAACACATTTTTAGGTCATAGAGAATGTATTGAATTGCAAGATCGGACGCACAAACTCGAACGTACAAACGCATAGACTGCGCGCCATGAGTCGATCCGCCCGTCCGTCATCCCCCGCGCCAGCCACCCATGTCTCTGGCGAAGCTTCGTCATCCAACAAGGGCAGTCTGCCGCTCTGGCAATTGCTCATTGGCTGCGCAGACGCCGTCGCCGCCGTCCGGCAAGGCCAGTCACTGACGGACGTGCTGGCCGCTCGCGCCCCACAAGAGCGCCCCGGCGTCCAGGCCCTGTCATTTGCCGCGCTGCGCCGCCTGGGCACAGCCGAGGCGCTGCGCAAGAAGCTGGTGCCCAAAGCCCCGCAAGCCTGGGTAGACGCCCTGCTGCTGTCTTCGCTGGCACTGGCCTGCGGCACCGAGTACAACGAACACACGCTGGTGGACCAGGCCGTGGAGGCAGCCAAACGCCGGGCCCGGCAGGCCAGCGGCATGGTCAACGCCGTGCTGCGCCGCTTCCTGCGTGAGCGCGGCGACCTGCTTGCCAGCATCGACCAGGATCTGGTCGCCAGCTTCAACCACCCCGCCTGGTGGATCAAGCGCCTGAAGCAGGACTGGCCCGATCACTGGCAAGCCATCCTGATGGCCAATCAGGAGCAACCGCCCATGACGCTGCGGGTCAACCAGCGGCATCACACGGTGGCGGCCTATCGCCAGCAACTGATCGACGCGGGCATCCTCGCGGCCGACCTCGAAGACGCCAAGGCCGCAAGCCTCGGTGACCTTGATCCGCTGCCCCACCAACCAGCGCACATCGTGCTCACGCAGGGCGTGCCAGTCAGCCGCCTGCCAGGCTTCGAGCAAGGTGATGTGTCCGTTCAAGATGCAGCGGCACAGATCGCCGCACCGCTCTTGATCCACGCCAGCGGCCAAGCCTTGCCTGCCGGCGCGCGCGTGCTGGATGCCTGCGCCGCGCCTGGCGGCAAGACCGCCCACCTGCTCGAACTGGCTGATCTGGATGTGACCGCGCTGGACGCCGATCCTCAGCGCCTGGTGCGCGTCAACGAGACCTTGACCCGACTGGGCCTGAAGGCCCGCACCATCGCGGCAGACGCCAGCCAGCCATCAGCCTGGTGGGACGGCAAGCCCTTCGATGCCATCTTGCTGGACGCCCCCTGCAGCGCCTCCGGCATCGTGCGCCGCCATCCCGATGTGCGCTGGCTGCGCCGCGAATCCGACATCAGCGCCCTGGCCCGCACCCAGGACGCCATCCTCAACGCGCTGTGGCCGCTGCTCAAACCAGGTGGCCATCTGCTGTACTGCACCTGCTCCATCTTCAAGATGGAAGGCCAGGATCGCATCGACGCGTTTTTGCAACGTACTTCGGACGCCCGGGCGCTCCCCTCGCCCGGCCACCTGCTGCCTGTGGTCGAATACCTTGACCCCGCCCGGCACAACCGTGGCGATGGCTTTTTCTACGCCCTGCTGTCCAAAACCACCTAAGGTGCGTGATGTCCGAGATGCGCCGCCGAGAGCTGCTCAAAAGCAGCGCCTCAGCCTTGCTCGCTGCCACCATGGCACCGGCAGGGCGGCTTGCGCTTGCCGATACGCCGGGACATCGCAGCATCGATCTGGACAAACTCAGCATCATCCACAGTGACGAAGGCGTGCTGCTGAGCTACAGCGTTCGTTTTGACTTGCCACGCGATCTGGAGCAGGCCCTCAGCAAAGGCATTGCCGTCGTGTTCGTGGCCGAGGCCAATGTGTTTCGCAAACGCTGGTACTGGACCGATCAAGTCAGAAGCGAAACCTCGCGGCGCTGGCGGCTGGCCTACCAGCCCCTGACGCGCCGGTGGAAGCTCACCCTGGACGGATTGGGCCGCCACTTCACCAACCTCAACGATGCCATGGACGCCCTGCGTCGCACAGACCGCTGGCGCATTGCCGACCCCATCCCCGGCGCAGATGAGCAGGACTGCTATGTGGACTTCAGCTTCCGCCTGGACACCGATGAGTTGCCCCGCCCCTTGCAAATCGGCCTGGGTGGCCGTCCCGAGTGGAACCTGGACGTGCAGCGCCGAGCTTGGGTCCCCGCCCTGCGCTGAACCAGTGGCGCAACCTGCACGCCGCCCATGAGCACCATCAAAGCCAACCGTTGGGCCTGGATCGTCTCCGGCGTGGCCATGGGTGGTGCCAGCCTGATCCTCGCCTTCCTGCTGGTGTTTGCCACCCAGAACAGCGAGCGCTACGAACCGCACTACCAATGGCTGCTGTGGGCCAATGTTGGGCTGGCTGCGAGCCTGATCCTGGTCATCCTGATCGCCTTGGGCCGCCTGGCCTTGCGCCTGCGTGCACGCAAGTTCGGCAGCAAGTTGCTGCTCAAGCTGGCAGGCATCTTTGGTCTGGTCGGCCTGCTGCCCGGCCTGCTGATCTACACGGTGTCTTACCAGTTCGTCTCGCGCAGCATCGAGACCTGGTTCGACGTGCGCGTAGAAGGCGCACTGGAAGCCGGCCTGAACCTGGGGCGCAGCACGCTGGACAACCTCACCATCGACCTGGCCAACAAAGCCAGGCTGGCCGCCGAACGCCTGAACACACCATTGAGCGGCCCCGGTCAAATGGGGCCACAAGCCACGCCGGGCATCATCGAACTGGAGCGCTTGCGCGAACAACTGGGCGCGCAGGTCGTCACCTTGCTGACCGAATCCGGGCAGGTGGAACTGACAGCCGGTGGCGATGGCACACGCATTCTGGCTGCCGAACGACTGCCACTGAGTTGGCGCCAGGAGGCCCGCAGCAAAGGCGCGATGGCCCTCGTTGAAGGGCTGGACGACCGCAACGACGACACACTGGATCGCAAGCCCGACACGAGTGCGCCACTGCCCAGCGTGGCACGTGTGCTGGCACTGGCCTGGATGCCCGACAACAGCTTCAGCCTGCAGGCGCATGGCCATTACCTGTTGGTCACGCAGAAGCTGCATCCCGAACTGGTGCGCAATGCACTGGACGTGCAGGCCGCTTATCGCGAGTATCAACAGCGCTCGCTGGGCCGTGTGGGCCTCAAGCGCATGTACATCGGCACGCTCACACTCGCCCTGATCCTGGCCGTGTTCGGTGCCTTCCTATTGGCCGCCATCCTGGGCCGGCAACTCGCCAGGCCGCTGTTGTTGTTGGCTGAAGGCGTGGGCGAAGTGGCGCGCGGTGATCTCCGCCCCAAAGCGTTCTCGGCGTCCACCGATGAACTCGGCGGCCTGACACGCTCGTTTGCGGGCATGACGCAGCAACTCGCCGATGCCCGCAAGCTCGCCGAGCGCAGCGTGCAGGAACTCGACAGCGCACGCGCCCACTTGCAGACCATCCTCGACAACCTCACCGCTGGCGTGATCGTGTTCGACTCCACCGGCCGTATCGACATGGTCAACCCGGGCGCCACGCGTATCCTGCGTCTGCCCTTGTCAGCTTACAAGGGCCGCCACCTCTCCGATGTCAACGGCCTGCAAGCCTTCGCCGAAAACATCCGTCAGCGCTTCGAGCTGTATGCCAATGACCCCGTCCCCGGCGAGCGCCAGCAATGGCAGGAGTCCTACGAACTCAGCCTGCCCTCCAGCCCTGAACCCTTGACCCTGTTGGTACGCGGCGCCGAGCTGCCGCCCAACGAACGCCTCATCGTGTTCGACGATCTGACAGAAGTGGTGTCTGCTCAGCGCGCCGAAGCCTGGAGCGAAGTGGCGCGCCGCGTTGCCCATGAGATCAAGAACCCGCTGACGCCCATTCAGCTGTCGGCAGAGCGTATGCAGATCAAGCTGGAAGACAAGCTGGATGAACCATCCAGGAGCCTGCTCACACGCTCGGTCAACACGATCGTCACGCAGGTGCAGGCCCTCAAGACACTGATCAACGAGTTCAGAGACTTCTCGCGCATGCCCACGGCCAAGCTGGTGCCGATCGATATCAATGAACTGATCAACGATGTGCTGGCCTTGTACGGCCACGCCATCGAACACGGCACTGTGTTGGTCGAACTGGGCCAGGCATTGCCTCAGATCATGGGCGATGCCACCTTGCTGCGGCAAGTCGTGCACAACCTCGTGCAGAACGCATTGGATGCGGTCAGCGAGCACCCACCTGAGCACGACACGCCTCGCGTCCTGATCCGCACCGATGCCCCACTCAAAGACGATGGCAGCATTCGCGCGGTTCGGCTCGTCGTGCGCGATAACGGCCCGGGCTTTCCAGACAAGATCCTCAAGCGCGCGTTCGAGCCTTATCTGACCACCAAAACCAAGGGCACAGGACTTGGCCTGGCGGTGGTCAAGAAGATTGCCGATGAACACGGCGCGTTAGTTCGACTGCGCAATTTCAGTGACAGCAACGATTCGATACCTAAAAGCAGCTCGGAACTAGGGTATCCCTCACAAGCTCATGCTGTGAGAGGGGCTCAAGTTTCGTTATCATTTTCAAAGCTGTCATCTAAATCTGCCCAAGCTGGGTCACACTAGTCATAGTTCCCATCTAAGGGGTCAAACAAATTCATGGCCACCATTCTTGTTGTTGACGACGAACTGGGCATTCGTGCCTTGCTGTCAGAAATCCTGAGCGACGAAGGACACTCCGTCGAACTCGCCGAAAACGCCGCCAAGGCACGCATCCTGCGCGAACAGTGCAAGCCCGATCTGGTGCTGCTCGATATCTGGATGCCCGATGTCGATGGCGTTACGCTACTCAAAGAGTGGTCCGCAAGCGGTCAGCTCACCATGCCTGTGATCATGATGTCCGGCCACGGCACCATCGACACAGCCGTGGAAGCGACCAAGTTCGGTGCGCAGTCCTTCCTTGAAAAACCCATCACCATGCAAAAGCTGCTGCGTGCTGTGGAGCAAGGCCTGACCAAGCCCGCACCACGCGCTGCGACCACGGCGGCACCCACCGTGCATCTGGCCACGGTCACGCCCATCACGGCCGCATCGTCTTATGCGGGCATCACCAGCATGGGCTCACCTATCCGCAGCGAACTGGTTGGCGCCAGCGACGTGCATCACCACCACAGCAGCCCTGTGTCGTACAACACGGTGCAACCGGTATCCAGCATGAATGGCCTGACGCCAAGCGGCCCTTCACATGAGCAAAGCTTCGAACTGGATCGCCCGCTGCGCGAAGCACGCGATGATTTCGAGCGCGCCTACTTCGAGTTCCATCTGGCTCGCGAAGGTGGCAGCATGACCCGCGTTGCAGAAAAAACAGGCCTGGAGCGCACACACTTGTATCGAAAACTCAAACAACTTGGTGTTGATTTGGGTCGCAGCAAGAAAACTGCTGCAAATTGATGTATAGTCTAAGTCTTCGCTGATCACCGCAACGCGGTTTGAAGCAAAGAGATGGCCTGGTAGCTCAGTTGGTAGAGCAGCGGATTGAAAATCCGCGTGTCGGTGGTTCGATTCCGCCCCAGGCCACCAGTATCTAAAGGCCCCGTAAGCTGTTTTGGCTCACGGGGCCTTTCTACATTTCTGGGTGAAAATCTACAATGGACTTGGCTATAGCCCATGCACATAGCCGTGCTCATGTATAGCTAAAGCGACAGGTTGAGAAATGCCCACCCAACGCTCCCCAGGGATGCAGAGCGAGCAGGAAGCCATCATTGAGTCAATGCTGGATCGTTCGTTTGGAGCTCCCTTCCTGTTCGTCCCGCTCAAGTACCGAAAGGGATCAGCGCACAGGGAACCTGCAGATCTTGCTTGGCTATGCAACGGCTTAGTAGCACTGTTTTACTTCACACGCTCAACTGCAGCGCTTGATCAACAGGTCGAGCACAACCTGCGTCAAGCCAAAGGCTACCTGCGTCTTTGGCGCACTGGCGACGCCACCTACGCACTAAGAGGCAAAAATCGATTTGGAGATGAGTGCCATGTGCCCTTCAAGAAGGTTACGCATCACCTCACCTTTATCGTCGTCTCAGCCCCCTGCGGCATACAGGTGTTTCGAACCAGCGAAAATGACAAGCCGGCATTGACAGTTGTGCTGAACGAGTCCGTGCTGTCCGCAATCTCTGAATTTGGTGGCTCGCTTGTGGATCTGCTTTGCATTGTTGCCGCAGATATAAAAAACAAAAATGACTCCACTTTTGAAGCCGGATCACATGAGAACAGCCACGAACAAACCAAACGTACCA
>NZ_SCTN01000008.1 GCF_004297345.1 Aquabacterium sp.
CACCACGTCCTGCCGAAAGTTCGATATGTTTGGCGACTGGTATCTCTGGCGCAATCCGCAACTGGTGCGCGAGATCTTCGAGGGCACGAACCGCCGCGCAACCGACCACTTTTATTACGACATGGACAGGTGAGCAGGCGCCGTGCGCACTTGCGCTTGATTCAAAATCGCGAATGAATTGATCAGCGAAATGAATCGGTCTTCATGACTCCCGCCCCCCGTACGCTCAGCCGCCAGGAAGCCAAACTCGTTACCCGTCATCGCCTCTTGCAGGCGGCCATGGCCATCTTGCTGGACAAGGGCCGAGAGGGGTTGACCACCGGTGCCGTGACCAAGGTTGTGGGCGTGGCCCAGCCCACCTTTTACGTGCACTTCCCTGACATGGAGGCGCTGCTGGAGGAACTGGCCACCGACATCGTCGACAAGTTGCGCCAGACCTTGCGAGAAGCACGCGAACCCATGCGTGGTGCCGTGGACGTTGTGGCCGCTTCACGCGAGGCTTTTCGCCTGTCGATCCGTGCTTGCGTCAAACATGCCGATCTGTTGCGGATCTTTCTGGCCGAGCAATATTGGCCTGACTCCACGCTGGGCGCTTGCGCGCAAAGCCTGTTGAGCGAGCTGCGTCACGAGCTGGTGACCGATGTGGCCGAGTTGCCCTTTACGGCGGGATTGAAGCCGCCCCAGATGGCCTTGATCGCTGAGGGCATCGTCAGCCTGATCCTGCAGTTTGGCCTGGCCCTGGCGGAAAAGCGCCAGACGGATGAAGACGCGATCGTCGATTTGCTGTCTCACGCAACGATCGCTCTGGTCATGTCCATGCCACGTGCTTGAGCCCAGCCTCAGTTTGATGCGGTGCGTCGCGCCACCATGGCTGCACTGATCTCTTTGATCTGCTCGGGACTCAGGCGAGAGGCAAAGGGGTAGACCTCGTCTTCCTCTCGCTGCGCATGAGCCGGGTAACGATGCGCAAAGTCGTCTACCGAGGGCGGGGCGGGGTGATCTGCCCCGGCAGAGAGGGCTTCCAGCCACGGCCCCAGGCTGCGCCACAGGCCCGCCAGTTCGCCATGTTCCGATTCCAGTTGGGCCATGCTGAGGTTCAACTGCGTATCACCCAGCTGCCACAATGCGGGAAACAAGTCCACTTCTTCATCATCGTGGTGCAGTGGTGCGGCGATGTTGAAGTAGCGCAGGATGGACCTGGCCGCCTCCTGGGCCTGCGCATCGGCGCCCTTGCTGGCCGCGTGATCGCGCAATCTCACTGCCAGGTCGGCAAAGCGCCTGACCTTCTCGTGACAGGCCATGAGCAGCTCGATCGGGTCATCGATGCGGGGGGCAACGGGTTGCAATGGTGGGCGCATGCGCCAGTGATACCACGCTTGAGACCTGAACGTGAAGCGCGCAAGGACTAATCCTTCCGGTCGATGGTCAAACTCGGCGGCGCTGACTAGAGTTCGGCTAACTGGTGCTGATTCCCTGGTGCCAAGGCTGTTGCAAATGAGTGCCCGTCTGATTGATTCCTTCCAGCGTCGCATTGACTATCTGCGTGTGTCCGTGACGGACCGCTGCGATCTTCGCTGCACCTACTGCATGCCCAAGGGCTTCAAAGGCTTCGAGGAGCCTGCGCACTGGATGCGCCACGATGAAATGACGCGTCTGATTGGCTTGTTCACGTCGCTGGGGGTGCGCAAGGTGCGCCTGACGGGCGGCGAACCGCTCTTGCGTCGCGGCCTGTCCGAGCTGGCACGTTCGCTGACGCAACTGCCTGGCCTGGATGACCTGTCCGTCTCCAGCAACGGCACGCAACTGGCCCGGCACGCCGGGCCTTTGAAAGAAGCGGGCGTGCATCGCCTGAACATCAGCCTGGATTCGCTGGATCGCGATTGCTTTGCGCGCATCACCGGGCGTGACTGCCTGGCCGATGTGCTGGATGGCCTGCGAGAGGCGCGGGCAGTGGGTTTTGCCCCCATCAAGCTGAACATGGTGGTGCAGGCTGACGTGAATCTGGATGAAGTGAAGCGCATGGTGGCGTTTGCCATTGAACAGGGCTTCGTCTTGCGTTTGATCGAACCCATGCCCGTGGGCGAAACGGGTCGTGCCAGCAAAGGCGTGGACCTGAGTCGCCTGGGTGAGGCGCTGGCGCGTGAGCATGGTCTCTTGCCTCAGGTCATGGGGCAGGGCGCTGGCCCTGCGCGCTACTGGTGCACGGCGGATGGCGGTATGAGCCTGGGGGTGATCACGCCCATGTCCCAGCATTTTTGCGCGGCCTGCAACCGTGTGCGCCTGGGGGTGGACGGCACGCTGTATCTGTGCCTGGGCCAGAACGACCAGGTGCCTTTGGGGCAGATGCTGCGCGATGGCGCCGATGATGCCACCCTGACTCAAGCGATTCTGGGCGGCATTGCAGCCAAGCCCGAGCGGCACGAGTTCAACGAGCGACCGCAGCAAATCGTGCGCTTCATGTCTCAGACCGGTGGTTGATGCCCCACGGTAGCGTTGCGCTGACCCTCATCCGGCTGGACAATCTGGCTATCGCGCCTTTGTTATGGGCGCTTGTCTGTTTGAGGGGCTTGGGTGACTGAACCACAAGAGGACGCGTCGGCGGTATCGCCTCATGCCACTGCGTCGGTTTTTGACGCGGTGGACATGCCTACAAGCTACCTTGGGCGGCGCATGGCCAGCATGTCGCTGACGTCCAAGCTGATCGCTATTGGTGGCACTTTCTTCGCCGTGGCCATGGCCTCGATTGCCTTGACCATGTGGGTCACCTGGCAATTGGTCGGTGGTGCTGCAGCTGTGAACGAAGCTGGGCGCATGCGCATGCGGGGTTACGAACTGGCGCTGACGCTGACGCAAACTCGTCCGGCTGACAGGGCCTTGCTCGTCGGCGCGGTCGATAAACGTCTGGCCGCTTTCGACGAAAGTCTGACCCTTTTGCGGGAAGGGGATGCCGTGCGTCCCCTGTTCGTGCCCTGGGATGCCGATTCCAGCCATCAGTTCGACCGCGTGGTGGCTGATTGGCATGACCTGCAGACCAAAGCCCGTCAGATTGCCCGAGGCGAGCGCCCCCCAGACGCTTTCCCGGACGATGTGGACGAGTTCGTTCGGCACATTGACGACCTGGTGTCCGCCATCGAGCGGCATCTGGCGCGTTGGACGGGGGTGCTGCACTCGGTTCAGGTGGCCATGCTGGTATTGGCCATCCTCAGCTCGCTGGCGCTGTTCTATGCCTTGAAATCGCTGGTGCTGGAGCCCTTGTCTCAACTGAAGTTGGCGCTGGGGCGCATGGAGTTGGGCTTTTTTGCTACCCGGGTCCGCGTATCAACCAGTGACGAGTTGGGAGCGCTGGGTGAGGGCTTCAACTCCATGGCGGCCAAGCTGGAGTCGCTGTATGCGAATCTGGAGCAAAAGGTGCGGGAAAAGACAGCGGGCCTGGAAGAGCAGCAGCAGCGTCTTGCCGCGCTGTATGAGGTTGCAGCGTTCGTGGCCAGCACCGATCAACTCAATGAACTGGCGCAAGGCTTTGCCAAGCAGATTCGGCGTATTGCGGGCGCCGACGCGGCGGCCATTCGGTGGTCCAACGAAGCGAACGAACGCTACGTGCTTTTGGCCAGTGATTGCCTGCCGCAGGTCATGGCGCAGGAGGAGCAGTGCGTGCTGTCTGGCGACTGCCTGTGTGGCAACCCGCCCAAGACCGGCGGCTCCATGGCCTTGCGCGTGATTCCCATCCTGGAGGCCTCCCACGAGATGCGCCTCAACGGCGCCACGCAGGTGCGGGATCACTGCGAAAAGGCCGGCTACACCACCCTGGTGACGGTGCCCTTGGGTCTGCATCAGCGCACCTTGGGTGAGGTCGAGCTGTTCTACCGTGGCATGCCCGTGATCAGCGACAGCGAGAGGGGCTTGTATGAGGCCTTGTCCAGCCACCTGGCCAGTGCCATGGAGAGCTTGCGTGCCGCCGCCATGGGGCGTGAGGCTGCTGTGGCCAATGAGCGGCAGTTGCTCGCGCAGGAGTTGCATGACTCCATTGCCCAGTCCTTGGCTTTCCTCAAGATCCAGATGCAGATATTGCGTGACGCCATGGAGAAGAATGACAAGCCGGCGATCGACGTCACCATGAAGGAGCTGGATGCAGGCGTGCGCGAGAGCTATGCGGACGTGCGGGAGTTGTTGCTGCACTTCCGGGTGCGCACCCACACGGACGACATCGAGCCCGCCTTGCGCGAAACCCTCTCCAAGTTCGAGCACCAGGCTCACCTCAAGTCCACTCTGACCATCCATGGGCATGGCCTGCCCCTGCCACCGGATGTGCAGATCCAGGTTCTGCATGTGGTTCAGGAGGCGCTGTCCAATGTGCGCAAGCATGCGCAGGCCACACAGGTCTGGGTAGATGTCTATGCCCAGCCAGGCTGGCGGGTGAGCGTGCGCGACGATGGTCAGGGCTTTGATCCGGCCACAGGCCCACCAGACGACACGCATGTGGGTTTGCGTATCATGCGTGAGCGTGCCCAGCGTATTGGCGGGGCGCTCTCCTTTGATTCCGGGCCGGACGGCACGTGCGTGGAGTTGCGTCTGCCTCTCGTGTCGGCCAGCAAAGATTCGCCTACTCCCAACATCGTCTCCCTTGCTTCATGACGAACCCATCTCCAACGCTGCGTTTGCTTGTGGTCGATGACCACACCCTGTTTCGCCGGGGCCTGATTGCCTTGCTGTCACGAGATCCCCGCCTGAGTGTGGTCGCAGAAGCGGGCGATGCTGGCGAGGCGCTCAAGCTGGGGCAACAGCACCGACCCGACGTCATGCTGCTGGACAACCACCTGCCTGGTGTTCATGGCGTGGAAGCCCTGCCGCAACTGTGTGCGGCCTTGCCCACCACACGCATCATCATGCTCACAGTCAGTGAGGACGCCGATGACCTGGCTCAGGCACTGGCCCGTGGCGCAGCGGGCTACCTGCTCAAGACGGTGGAGGGCGATGATCTGGTGAGTGCCATCCAGCGTGTGGCTGCGGGAGAGTCCGTGGTGTCACCTGAGATGACGAGCAAGCTCGTGGCGGCCTATCGTTCCGCACTGAGTACACCTGCCGACGATGAGGCCGAGGGTGCGTCGTCCGCTCAAGCAGGTGAGGCCCGGATGCCGTCGGCAGGCGTGCCAGCAGGCGCAGCTCAGGAGGACGCAGGTGTGGCCAGGCTGTCGCCACGAGAGCGAGACATTCTTCGGGAGATCGCTCGCGGTGCCAGCAACAAGGAAATCGCACGATCCTTGGACATCGCAGAGACCACGGTCAAGATCCACGTGCAGCACATCTTGCGCAAGCTCAATCTGACGTCTCGTGTGCAGGCTGCTGTTTATGCCACGACACGTGGCGCCTGATTCTGCATCCAGTAGTGGCCGCGCCCCGGTAGCCTAGTCGAAAGGTGGATGAGGGTGTTTGACCCGCATCAAGGGTGGCCTGCGACTCATCCCTCAGAACGATAGCTGCCGGATAGTTCATGTGGCTTCTCGTTCTTTTGCTGCACTGCACCTGACCTAGAGAAGGATGGTCGCCGGGGACAGAAATTCCCACACTGCCAGTCATGGAAAAAGGAGAAACCTCCATGACTGCAAACAACAGGCGCACAGCACTGTCGGTGCTGGCCGTGAGCACACTGTCGTTCACAGTGTGTTTCATGGTGTGGATGATGTTCGGGGTGATCGGCATCCCGCTCAAGAAGCAACTTGGCCTCACGGCCACCCAGTTCGGCCTGCTCACGGCCACACCTGTACTGACGGGCTCACTGGTTCGCGTGCCCCTGGGCATGTGGACGGACCGCTTTGGCGGTCGCATCGTGCTCTTCGTGTGCATGCTGCTGTGTGTGCTGCCCATCTTCATGATGAGCTACGCCACCGAGTACTGGCACTTCCTGGTGCTGGGCTTGTTCGTCGGCCTGGCGGGCGGCTCCTTCTCGGTCGGTACACCTTATGTGGCGCGTTGGTTCCCCAAGAGCCAGCAGGGCTTCGCCATGGGCGTGTTCGGCGCGGGCAATTCGGGCGCGGCTGTCAACAAGTTCGTGGCGCCAGCCATTCTGGTGGCCGCAGGCTGGACGATGGTGCCCAAGGTGTACGCCGCCATCATGCTGGGTGCGGCCATCCTGTTCTGGTTTGG
>NZ_SCTN01000105.1 GCF_004297345.1 Aquabacterium sp.
GCCAAATCCCTGCCAACTTCAGGCTTATTGCCTGGCGCACTCCTTTGACAATCCCTTGACATCACCAAACAGGTGCATTTGCGCCTGTCAACTTGTTGAAGGGGAAGCCCATGCAGTGGTTTGCTGACTTGCGTTTGCGCACCAAGCTGTTGAGCTCGTTCGCAGTGGTGGCGACGTTGACTGCCCTGTTGGGGCTGTTCAGTGTCACACGTCTGTCGACGGTCAATGACCAATCCACCTTCATGGCCGATCACTGGATGGCGAGCCAGCGTCTTGCTGGTGCCATCAACACGACCACGGGCGATTACCGTGTGTTTGAGTTGTTGATTGCCGGGGCGCAGAGCGAGAGCCAGCACCAGGCCTTGCTGCAGCAAATGGCGCTCAAAGCCGCGGAAGTGGCCAAGCTGCAGTCGGCATATGCCAAACAAGTGGCTCATCCTGAAGAGAAGAAACTTTGGGACTCATTCCAGGCTGACTGGCGAACGTATCTGGAGGAACATGACAAGTTCATGCAAATGCTCGGCAGCGGTCGCAAGGATGAGGCCATGGCCTATGCCTCTGGCCCCATCGAGCAACTGTACGAAAGGTTCGGCGAAACGCTGGACAAGCTTACCGAGTTCAACACGCAGGGCGGACAGGCTGCCAGTGATCAGGGCGACGCAATCTATGCCCAGGCCCGGTGGGGCATTCTCGTCGGCATCCTGACGGCGGCGGGGTTGGGCATGTTGTTGGCGTGGCTGGTGGCCGGCCAAGTATCGGCACCTGTTGAGCAGGCGGCCAATGTGCTGAAGGCCGTGGCAGAAGGTGATTTGACGCAAACTGTGCAGACGAATCGCAAGGACGAAGTGGGTGACATGCAGACGGCCTTGGCCAATATGATCCACAGCCTGGCCGAGATGGTTCACCATGTTCGCACCGGCGCCGATTCAGTGGCGACGGCGTCTACCCAGATCGCCCAAGGCAACACCGATCTCAGTGCACGCACCGAGAACCAGGCATCCAGCCTGCAGCAAACGGCCGCATCGGTTGAAGAAATGGCGGGCACGGTCAGAACCAATGCTGACAACGCCATGCAAGCCAATCAGCTCGCCAGTGCTGCATCAGAAGTGGCGGCGCAAGGCGGTCAGGTTGTCAGCCAGGTTGTCGAAACCATGAATGGCATCCAGACGGCCAGCCGCAAGATTTCCGACATCATCGGTGTGATCGATGGCATTGCCTTCCAGACCAATATTCTGGCTTTGAACGCGGCCGTCGAGGCCGCTCGCGCGGGTGAGCAGGGCAGGGGCTTCGCTGTTGTGGCGGGTGAGGTGAGGTCTCTGGCACAACGCAGTGCGCAGGCAGCCCGAGAGATCAAGACCCTGATCAACGACAGCGTCGAGAAGGTCAACTCCGGCAGCCACCTGGTGGACTCGGCTGGCAGCACCATGAACGATGTGGTCACGCAGGTGCGCAAGGTCACGGATCTGGTCGGTGAGATTGCGCATGCCAGTGCCGAGCAAAGCCAGGGCATCGGGCAGATCAACCAGGCAGTCAGCCAACTGGATCAGGCCACGCAGCAAAACGCCGCCTTGGTGGAAGAAAGCATGGCCGCGGCCGAAAGCCTCAAGACGCAGGCCCAGAAGCTGTCGGAGGCTGTGTCGGTGTTTCGCATCCAGCGTGGCATGACGCAGCAGGCGTCTTTCCAGACGGCACCCGTGGCCGTCGTCCAGCCAGTGCGTGTCGCCAGTCCTGTGTCGCGCCAACCAGCAGCGCCAGCCAAGAAGCCTGAAGCCTTGGTGGTGCCTCAGTTGCCATCGACAGCAGCGGCGCCTGTAGCGGCATCCGCCAAGGTGGCCGAGGGCGCGGATGACTGGGAAACGTTCTAAGCTCAGGCCCGATCCCTGCTAGGCTTGCCGTCAGCAACGCAAACCGCGTTGCCGACAGGAGCCTGCCGTGTTTGATCTCATCGTTCGACATTGCACCTTGCCTGATGGGCGCAGACATCAGGATATCGGTATCCAGCAAGGCCGCATCGTGGCTGTGCAGCCCGCCCTGGCAGCCAACGCGGCCCAAGAAATCGACGCGGCAGGGCATCTCGTCAGCCCGCCTTTTGTCGATGCCCATTTCCACATGGATTCGACCTTGAGCCATGGGCAGCCTCGCATCAACCAATCAGGCACCTTGCTCGAAGGCATTGCACTGTGGGGTGAGCTCAAGCCGCAGCTGACGCAAGATGCCGTCATCGAGCGGGCCTTGCGCTATTGCGATTGGGCTGTGGCCAAAGGTCTTCTGGCCATTCGTTCTCATGTGGATATTTGCGATCCACGCCTGCTGGCAGCCGAGGCTCTGCTGCACGTGCGCGAGCAGGTCAAGCCCTATCTGGATCTCCAACTGGTGGCCTTTCCGCAAGATGGTGTTCTGCGCAGCCCTCAGGCCATGAGCTTGTTGCAACGCGCCCTGGACATGGGCGTGGACGTGGTGGGCGGCATCCCGCATTTCGAGCGCACCACGGCCGATGGCGCCGAGTCCGTTCGCATCCTGTGTGAACTGGCGGCAGAGCGTGGCTTGCGCGTGGACATGCATTGCGACGAATCAGACGACCCCATGTCCCGCCATATCGAGACCCTGGCTTTCCATGCGCAAAGGCTGGGCCTGCAGGGCAGGGTGGCCGGCTCGCACCTTACCTCCATGCACAGCATGGACAACTACTACGTCAGCAAGTTGCTGCCCTTGATCAAGGAGGCTGGCGTGGCGGCCATCGCCAACCCCCTGATCAACATCACCCTGCAAGGGCGACACGACAGCTATCCCAAACGCCGTGGCATGACCCGCGTGCCCGAGATGCTCGCCTGTGGCATCGACGTGGCCTTCGGGCACGACTGCGTGATGGACCCCTGGTACAGCCTTGGCAGTGGCGACATGTTGGAGGTGGCGCACATGGGTCTGCACGTGGCCCAGATGACCAGCCAGGAAGCCATGCGCCAATGCTTTGATGCCGTGACTACCGCGCCGGCCCGTATCCTGGGCCTTGAAGGCTACGGGCTGGAGCCAGGCTGTCGTGCTGACCTCGTCTTGCTGCAAGCGCACGATCCCGTGGAAGCGATCCGCTTGCGCGCCAATCGCCTGGCCGTGATCCGGCGTGGTCAGGTGCTGGCGCGCACGTCGCCCCAGATCGCCACATTGAGCGTGCCGGGGCGGCCCGATAGCGTCTCGTTCAGCGCCTGAGGTCCACGCGCCATCAAGTCGTCAGGCGGTCACGCTGAGGCTGCTGGTCTCGCTGCTGAATTGCTGCGTGCCCATCTGCTGCATCTTCTCGAACAGCGCCTTCATCTTGTCTTGAAAGCTGCTGACCTCGGTCTTGCTGATGTCGCCACTCTTGTCGCTGTCGATCAGGTCGAACAAGGCTTGCTGCGCTTCGTCCGTTGATGATGTTGACGAGGATGTGCTTGATGTTGAGTTGGATGAGCTCGTGCTACTTAATCCGAACTCGCTCTTGGTGATGCTGCCGTCCTGGTCGCTGTCCAACGCGCTCAAGGAGAAGCCGCCGCTGTCATCGCCCGATGGCGGAGGCGGGGGCGGCATGCCACCCATGCCATTCATCCCGCCCATGCTGCCGCCCATGCTGCCGCCCATCATGGCTGCAAAGGCTTGCGTGTCCATGCCCATGCTGCCAAAGCCGTTCTGCGTGCTGTCATCGCGGCTCGGCGGCTTCATGCCGGTGTCCAACTCTGACTGGCTGATGGAGCCATCGCCATCACTGTCGAGCTTGCTGAACAGATCGTCTGTCGAGCCACTGCCCTGGACGCCTTGCGGCCCCTTGTCGAGCATCGATTGCAACTCGGTCTTGTCCAGCCCGCCGCTGCCATCCGTGTCGATCTTGGAGAAAGACGGTTTGCCGCCTCGGCCCTCCATTTTTGGCGGCTGCATGCCACCCCAACTGCTGCTACCTGAGATGCCGCTGGATATGGTCGTCATGGTTGATCCTTTCAATGACCACGTGTCCAACCCGGTGCAGTGTGGCGAAGTCGCCGCAACTCGCACCGGGGCTGCCCGAAGCCTGCAGTGCATCGCCACGGGTGAGGGCCATTCTTGGAAGCCGCTGTAGCGCTGGTGTGTAGACATTTGTCAGCCCTGACACAAAGGGTCTGCCAGGCGGAACTGGCCGCCAAAACGCCTCTTTTCGGAGAATCGGTGGGCAGCCTGTGCTATGCTTTACGTCTTCACACTGAATGCCCTGGTGGTGAAATTGGTAGACGCGCCGGATTCAAAATCCGGTTCCGCAAGGAGTGCCGGTTCGAGTCCGGCCCGGGGCACCATCTGATTGAATGGTTCACACAAGCTGAGGCTCCCATGGTTCACCTGGGAGCCTTTGTTGTTTCTGGCCCAGCCAGACTGCCAAGCCGGGAACGGCAAAGCAGTGGGCCTCCTTAGGTCTTTGTCTGCCTGCGACAATATCCGCCATGAACTACCCCACGCTCGAAGACGCCATCGGCAAGACCCCGCTTGTTCGACTCCAACGTGTGCCAGGCGCTGCCTGCGATGCCCGTGGCAACGTCATCCTGGCCAAGCTGGAAGGCAACAACCCGGCTGGCTCCGTCAAGGACCGTCCTGCGATCAACATGATCCGCCGGGCCGAAGAGCGTGGCGAGATCAAACCCGGCGACACCCTGATCGAGGCCACCTCAGGCAATACCGGCATCGCGCTG
>NZ_SCTN01000009.1 GCF_004297345.1 Aquabacterium sp.
CTCGCGTTTGAAGTCGGATCATCATCAAGAATAGGGATAGATCATGGATCAAACACGCAGAAAACTGGTCTTGGCTTCTACAACCGTGCCCATGGCTTTGGCCTTGCCCGGTTGCGGTGGTGGCGGCAGCAGCAGCGATGCAGGTAGCGCAGCATTGGCCCAGGAAAGCGGCCGAGCGACAGCGCAGGCAGTTATGCCGACATCCGGTGGTTACGTCGATATCGGGAATGTTTCGGGCAAGTCGATTGATGCGATTTTTCGCTCGGGCGGTACCGAGTACTTGCGTTACTTCGTGCCTGTCGCCAACACGACGCGTGCGCAGGCCGTTCTCAACACGTCAAGCAACACGGCTTTTGTTCGCATGACGGAGGTCATTGTTTCCAGCACGACACCCGCGGTGACGCACCACCGTTGTATTTCACTGGAGTTGGCCGCTTTCCCTGCTGTCGGCGCGAATAAACAGTACAACGCCACCACAGGCTACAAGGGGACGTTGATTGTCAACACCACAACGGCTGCTGCGGCAGGCGCCAATCACTATGAGTACGACCTGTCAACAGGTGGCATCAAGGTGACGCACAACAGCACTGGTGTGATGACGCTGGAGTTCATCGGTATCGGCCTGCTGGGCCTGGATTTTGTGGATGGTGTACCGACCACCGCTCAGACGATCTCGACCTCGCCTGCCACAACCGTCGCGCTCAAATCGGGCAGCAATCTGGCTGTGAATCCCTTCTTGCTGTCGACTGCGTCTGGCCGTGGCCTGACCGTGTCGTATATCAGCGAAGACGGTTCCTGGATCTGACGCTGTTGGGAAACCGTGCCGGCCGTAAGGTCTGGCACCGTTTCCCCTGTGGGGACTTTCGGCTATCGTTGCTGACATGAACCCCATTCTTTCTGTACAGAACCTGTCGAAGTCTTACGCTTCCGGGTTCCAGGCGCTCAAGCGCGTCAACCTCGATATCCATCGGGGCGAGATCCTCGCCTTGCTGGGTCCCAACGGCGCGGGCAAGACCACGCTCATCAGCATCATCTGCGGCATCGTCACGCCCAGCGAGGGCGCCGTGACGGTGGATGGTCACGACATCGGCCGCGATTACCGCATCACCCGCAGCCTGATCGGCCTGGTGCCGCAGGAGCTGACCACCGATGCTTTCGAGACCGTGTGGGACACCGTCTGCTTCAGCCGAGGCCTGTTTGGCAAGGCACCGAACCCCGCGCTGATCGAGCAGATCCTCAAGGACCTGTCCCTGTGGGACAAGCGCGATAACAAAATCATCACGCTGTCGGGCGGCATGAAGCGGCGCCTGCTGATCGCCAAGGCCTTGTCGCACGAGCCGCAGATTTTGTTTCTGGACGAGCCCACCGCTGGCGTGGACGTGAGCCTGCGCCGCGACATGTGGCAACTGGTGCGCAAGCTGCAGCAATCGGGCGTGACCATCATCCTGACCACGCATTACATCGAAGAGGCGCAGGAGATGGCCGATCGCATCGGCGTGATCAACAAGGGCGAGATCGTCCTGGTGGAAAAGAAGGATGAGCTGATGCGCAAGCTGGGCAAGAAGCAGTTGACGCTGCATCTGCCGGAGGCTTTGGCGGCCATTCCGGCGGGCCTGGAGGCCTATGCGCTGACCTTGTCTGAAGACGGCCAGGAGCTGTGCTGCACGTACGACGCTTTGGACGACAAGGTCAACGTGCCCGATTTGCTGAATGCCTTGATCGCCGCAGGTGTTCGCTTCAACGATATTCAGACAACGCAGAGTTCACTGGAAGACATCTTCGTGGACCTGGTGGAGCGCGCATCATGAACATCCATGCCATTCGTTCGATCTACATTTTTGAGATGGCGCGTGCTCGCCGCACCTTGATGCAGAGCATCATCTCGCCGGTCATTTCCACGTCTTTGTACTTCGTGGTGTTCGGCGCGGCCATCGGTTCGCGCATGCAGGAGGTCGATGGCATCAGCTACGGTGCTTTCATCGTGCCGGGTCTGATCATGTTGTCGTTGTTGACGCAGAGCTTGTCGAACGCCTCGTTCGGGATCTATTTTCCGAAGTTCACAGGCACGATCTACGAGTTGCTGTCGGCGCCGATATCGCCGTTCGAGGTGGTGCTCAGTTATGTGGGCGCTGCAGCCAGCAAGTCCATCATCCTGGGGCTCATCATCCTGGCCACGGCGGGCCTGTTTGTGCCACTGCATGTCGAGCACCCCTTGTGGATGCTGATGTTTCTGGTGCTGACCTCGGTCACGTTCAGCCTGATTGGTTTCATCATCGGCTTGTGGGCGGACAGCTTCGAGAAGCTGCAGGTGGTGCCTTTGCTGATCATCACGCCGCTGACCTTCCTGGGCGGCAGCTTCTATTCGATCAAGATGCTGCCCCCGATCTGGCAGACCATTTCCTTGTTCAATCCCGTGGTCTATCTGGTCAACGGATTCCGCTGGTGCTTCCACGGGCAGGCGGACGTGGGTGTGGCCGTGAGTCTGGCCATGACCTTGGGCTTCACGGCGGCATCCTTGATCGTGGTCGCCTGGATCTTCAAGACGGGCTACAAGCTCAAGCGTTGAAGCTTGGCGGTGCTGGCCTGGCCCTTGTTCAATCGGCGGGGGCCAAGGGCAGCACCAGGCGCATGGTGACGCCATCGGCACAGTTTCGCAGCAATTGCGCCATGCCATGGTGCAACTCCATCACGCGCCGCACGATGTAAAGGCCCAGCCCATGACCTGTGGCGTTGTGTGGGTTCGTGCTTTGCATGCCCTTTTCGAACAGGAGTGGCACCCCTTGCTGGTCAATGCCGCCACCGTGGTCGATCACATCAAAGATCAGGGCCAGTGGCGCATCGCAGTCGCTCAAACTCAGTGTGACGGGCTGACCTGGGGGGCTGAAGTCCAGGGCGTTGGACAGCAGGTTGCGCAAGGCCAGTCGCATGAGGCTCGTGTCCATCGCGACCGTGCGGGTTGAACTCAGTCGCTCACAGACAATGCGCTGGCGCTCTTCTGCGGTGAAGTCGCCCAGCGTGAGTGCGATCAGCGTGTCCACATCGGCATCTTCACGTTCAGCCGGTGTGGAGCGGGTGAGCAGGGCGGCCACGGCCAGTGTGTTGTCGATGTTGGCAAGCACGTGCCCCATCACGCCTCTGGCCCGAGACAGGCGTTGGGCTGCGCTCAAATCGTTGGCCTCGGCCAGCAGGTGCGCGGCACTTTGCAGTGCGGCGGACGCATTGTTCAAGGGTTGCCGCACCTCATGGGCCAGCACGGTCAGCATGTCGCTGCGCTCGCTGAGCAAGGATCGGTTTTCCTGCTCCTGGCGGGCGATCTGGTGGCTCAGACGCTGGCGGTCCTTGTTGAGCCGGTCATAGGCGATCTGCTTGCCTAGCGCTGCCCCCAGTACATCAGCCATGAGTTGCAGGGTTTGCACGTCTTCGTCATTGAAGGCGTTGACCTTGTCCGACATGACCTTGAGCACGCCTACGGGTACACGGTCATGCAGTAACGGTGTACAGACCATGGAACGAACGCCCACGCGATGGCAGGCGGCCAGATCCACCCGCGGATCGGTTTGCGCATCAATGCAGTGCAGCACTTCAACGTTTCGAACGCACAAGCCAGACAGGCTGTTGGCGCGTGCGAGATGCATGCCGACAAAGGGGTTCATGCTGCCGCAGGTCGAGCGGTAAACCATGTTGTCACCTTCGACCAATTCGACCACGGCGCCTTTGGCACCGGTGAGGTCTTGCAGGTTGTTGACAACGGTCTGCATGAATCGATCCAGGTCAAACGCCGCTTGAACAATGAGCGACTGCATCTGGATGATGCGTTCGAGCTTGCCGGGTTGCAGCGCCACCTGATTCATCTGGGTCCTCTTGGTTTGAGCCCTTGATCTGCCTGGGTCTGCTGCCATTGTGGCGGAGCAGACCCATCGGCGTCACGATGACATTGGTGTCTTCAGGGTGCAGTTCGCCGGATTTACATCACATTTGTGAGTGCCGCGCCACATTCGTCATCGGGGCCTTGGTTCGAAGCGAATCTGTGTGTGGCCATGAATGAAAAGAGGCGCCAGAGATCCTGATTGGATCGTCTGGCGCCTCCTGGTTCGAGCTGCCTTGGGTCAGAAGACTTTGAGCGCGATCCAGTAGGCCACAGCGGCCACGAAGGCCGATGCCGGAATGGTCAGGATCCAGGCCCAGACGATGTTGCCGGCCACGCCCCAACGCACGGCGCTGGCACGCTGCACCGAACCCACGCCCACGATGGCGCCGGTGATCGTGTGCGTGGTGGACACAGGCACGCCCATGGCGGTAGCGATGAACAAGGTAAGGGCGCCACCCGTCTCAGCGCAGAAGCCGCCAACGGGCTTGAGCTTGGTGATCTTCTGGCCCATGGTCTTGACGATGCGCCAGCCACCAAACATGGTGCCGGCACCGATGGCCATGTAGCAGCAGACGATGGTCCATGTGGGAGGGGATTTGTCTGCGGCGGAGGCATAGCCGGTCGAGATCAGCAGCATCCAGATGATGCCGATGGTCTTTTGCGCATCGTTGCCGCCGTGGCCCAGGCTGTAGGCCCCAGCAGATACCAACTGCAGTCGACGGAACCAGGCGTCCACGCGCGAGGGCGAGACACGGCGGAACAGCCATGCCACGATCACCATCATCATCGAACCGAAGAGGTAGCCCAATAGCGGCGAGACGAAGATGAAGGTCACCGTGCGCATGATGCCGGCACCGATCAGTGCGCCAGCACCCGCCTTTGCCATCACGGCACCCACGATGCCGCCGATCAGCGCATGCGACGAGCTGCTGGGGATGCCGTAAGCCCAAGTGATCACGTTCCAGGTGATGGCACCGCTCAGGGCGCCAAACACCACGTAGACGTCCACCACACCTTTGTCTGCGATGCCTTTGCCCACCGTGGCTGCCACACTCAGGTGGAAGATGAAGATGGCGACGAAGTTGAAGAAGGCGGCAAACGCCACAGCTTGCGTCGGGCGCAGCACGCCGGTCGACACCACCGTGGCGATGGAGTTGGCGGCATCGTGGAAGCCGTTCATGAAGTCGAACAGCAGTGCCAGCACCACCAGAGCGACGATGACCCACAGGGCCACGTGCATGGTTGTCATGGTCAGCCTCTCGGGATCAGGAGTTCTCGAGGATCACGCCCTCGATCAGCTTGGCCACGTCTTCGCACTTGTCGGTGACGGTTTCCAGCAGTTCGTAGATGGCCTTGAGCTTGATCACTTCACGCACATCGGGTTCTTCACGGAACAGCTTGCTCATGGCGGCGCGCATCACGCGGTCGGCATCGGTTTCGAGCTGGTCGATTTCTTCGCAGGTCTTGAGGGCAGCTTCGGCGGTCTTGGCGCTGCCGATGTCATCAAGCAGGGCCACGGCCGACTTCAGGCGCTCGCAGCTCTTGACGCACAGGTCGGTCAGGCGCTCGATTTCCTCGGTCATGCGGCGCACGTCATACAGGGCCATGGTTTCGGCGGCGTCCTGCATCAGGTCGGCCACGTCGTCCATCGTGTTGATCAGCGAGTGGATCTGTTCGCGGTCGATGGGCGTGATGAAGGTCTTGTGCAGCAGGCGGTTGACTTCACGCGTGACCGTGTCGGCTGCGCTTTCGGCGGCGTCCACTTCCTGGTTGTACTTTTCACGCAGGAGGGGATCGTTGTAGTTCTTGACCAGATTCGCGAAGGCG
>NZ_SCTN01000010.1 GCF_004297345.1 Aquabacterium sp.
CGAGATCACCCTTGCCAACGGGCGCGTGGAGCAAACCAGCTTCCCTTCTTACGATGCTGTGCACATGGCGCACATGCCCGTGGTCGAGACGCACATCATGCCCAGCACGGCGGCACCGGGCGGTGTCGGCGAGCCCGGCACGCCGCCCATCGCACCGGCGGTGACCAACGCGCTGTACGCCTTGACCAAGAAGCGCATCCGCGCGCTGCCCATCAGGCTGGATCATGCATAGCAACGAGCACGAGGTCCTGCAGCAGGCGTTGAACTGGCATGCCGCTGGGCAACGCTGTGTGCTGGTGACCGTGCTGCGCACCTTCGGGGCCAGCCCTCGGCCACCCGGCGCGATGGCCGTGATCAGCGAGCAAGGTTTGATCACGGGATCGGTATCTGGCGGTTGTGTGGAAGACGACCTGGTGCACGAAGTCACGAGTGGTACCTTGTGGCGTGAGCAAGCCGAGGGCGAGCCTCGCGTGCTGATGCGTGTGTACGGCCGTGATGCCGCCGAGCGCGAACGCTATCGCCTGCCTTGTGGCAATGCCTTGCGCCTGGCCGTGGAGCCTTTCTGGGATGTAGCCCAGGCTGAGCAGGCACTGCAGGCCATCCGTGCGCAGCAACTGGTGTGCAAGCACCTGGACTATGCGAGTGGCCTGGCCACGCTGGCACCTGCGCAAGATGCGCGTGATTTCAGTGACGACGAGCACAGTTTCTCGGCCATCCTGGGCCCACGCCATCGCTTGCTGATCATCGGCGCAACCGAGGTCAGCCGTTACCTGCTGCCGATCGCCCAATCACTCGGGTATGCCGTGAGCATCTGTGATCCACGCAGCGAGTACACCGGTGCCTGGCAGGTGTCCGGACAAGAGCACGGCGCCACCTTGCTCGCAGGCATGCCCGATGACGTGGTGATGGCGTTTGGCTGTGACGAACGCACCGCCGTGGTCACCGTGACCCACGATCCCAAACTGGACGATCTGGCCTTGATGGAGGCCTTGCGAACGCCCGCCTTCTACGTGGGGGCGCTGGGTTCCAGCATCACGACAGCACGGCGTAAAGCGCGTTTAAAGCAATTTGATTTGAGCGACGATCAAGTCGGGCAACTGCGTGGGCCGGTTGGCTTGCCCATCGGCTCGCGCTCGCCAGCCGAGATAGCCGTGTCCATTGCGGCTGAACTGATTCAGGTTCGGCGCCTGCTGGAAACCGGTGAAGACCCTTTTGCCGGGCGGCATGCGCAACCAGCCTGGATGCCTGCTCAGGGCTTGCAGCCGGCTTGCACTTTGGATGCCACAGCGTCTCGGCTCACTCTGGCGGATGCCGCCGCCACCATCGGCAGCAGCGCATCGACATGAGCGTAGCTGGCCTCATCCTGGCCGCCGGGCAGGGCACCCGCTTTGGCGCCGACAAGCGCCTGGCCGTGATGCCTGATGGCCGCACCTTGTTGGCAAGTTCCTTGCAGCCCTATGTGGGTGTGTGCCGACCTTTGCTCGTGGTGATCCGGCCTGACGACATGGCGGCGCACGATGTGGCCAAGGCCTGTGGCGCCCAGATCGTTGTTTGTACTGATGCGGATCGGGGCATGGGCCACTCGCTGGCGGAAGGCGCCCGAGCATTGTTGGAGATGCCTGGCGTGGCGGGCGGCGGGCTGAAGGGCGTGCTCATCGGCCTGGCCGATATGCCGCGTGTCTCGTGCACATGTTTGCAGGCGCTGCAGCAGGCCTTGCTGGCGTCAGATCGTCCGGTTGCGCCTGTTCATCAGGGCACATTGGGTCAGCCTCGTGCGCTGCCGGCGCGGTATCTGCCTGCGCTGGCGCGCTTACAGGGCGATCAAGGTGCGAGGCACCTGCTGGATTGGCAGCGTGAAGCCTTGCTCCTGGATGTGGAGGATCCTGGCGTGCTGCTGGATGTGGATACGCCTGAGGATTTGCGGACACTGCCGGTATTGGCGGCACATCAGGCAAATTGATCCACCTCGTCAGCATGCGTGGAGGCTGTGTCGAGCGCCTGTCCTGCTTGTAACATCGAGCGTACGGCCCCATGGGTGGGGCGGGAAGGCCCAAGCCTTTCAAACGAGACACATCGATGAGCGCTGAGCAAGCAAATACTCCTTCTGGTCAAAGCGCCTGGTTGCGCTGGCGACGCCCTGTGGCCATCGTGGTCGGTCTGGCGGTTTTGTTGACCGCGCTGATCGGCATGTGGCTGCCTGGCTGGCTGCGCCCGCGCCTTGAAAAGGCGGCCACCGAAGCCCTGGGTACGCCAGTGAGCCTGCAGGCCTTGCAGATCAGCCCCTGGCGAGGCGAGGTGACGCTGGATGGCCTGGCCATCGGGCCGGCTGCCGCGCCCATCTTGCGCATCCAGCAGGCGCAGGCTCAGCTGTCGCTGGAGTCCGTCTGGCGCCTGGCGCCGGTGCTCCGGCGCGTGCGCATCGACAAGCCCGATCTCTGGATCGAACGCCAAAGCGCCGATCGCTTCAACTTCTCTGCCGTGCTGGACAAGCTCACGGCACCATCGCCCAAGTCACAGACAGACAGCGAGCCCGCCCACTTCGCCGTGTTCAACATCGAGCTGAACGATGGCCTGGTGCGCTACAGCGACCGGGTGCTGAATCAGGAACACCGCATCGACCAGTTGCGCATCGGTGTGCCTTTTGTGTCCAACCTGCCCAGCTACGTCAATGTCGATGTGAAGCCGCAATTGAGCGCGCGGGTGGACGGCAGCGCCTTGTCCATCCAGGGCGATGCCCTGCCTTTTACCGAGGGCATGCGTTCCGCCGTGCACGTGAAGTGGGATGGCGTGGATGTGCCGCATTGGGTGAAGGTGGCGCAGCCTTTTGTGCCGCAGCCCTGGTCGGTCGCCGCCACGGATGGTCGACTGGATGCGGACCTCACGCTGAGGTTTGAAGAGCGCAAGCCGCCGGCTGTGCCCAAGCTCAGCATTGAAGGCGGACTCAAGCTGAGCAAGCTGGCCTTGAACCTGTCCCAGGCGCCCGTATTGGGGCAAGTGGACGCAGGCTGGCAGGTGCTTGATATCCAGGGCCTGGATGCACAACCGCTGGAGCGGCAGGTTCGCATCGGCACCATCTTGCTCGATGGCGTGCAGTGGCGCAATCGGCCGGTGGCCTTGAAGAAGGGCGATGCGCAGCCGGTCTCGGCTTCGCCTGCGTCAAACGCAGCCCATGAGCCTGCGCCCGCATCGACGGCTGCGCCCTGGTCCTG
>NZ_SCTN01000608.1 GCF_004297345.1 Aquabacterium sp.
CAGGCAATATCTGGCTATATGGATTGCCTCCCACCACATCTGCGCCCAACTTGGTGAACTGAGCGTATATATCGGTGATGGATGTCTGGTAAATAGTCGGGCGGGAATGCCCGGACGCACGAGCCAGCGCGTACATCTCCCGTGAAAACGATTCACAAGAAGAAGGGTTGCACAGCGCAATCACAGTCTGAGCGTCCAGATCCAGAATCTGCTGCGCCTGCGGCTTCAAGTCGGCTGACTTGCGCTCGAAGCTTACTTTGCCAACAAGATTGATATTGGGATAAGTTTTTTTGGTCCGCTCGACGATGTACTGGTAAAGCGGATCACCAAACTTGTCGTGTTGAACCAGTACAGCCAGCTTGACCGGCGAAATTGACATGTGCTTGAGCATCTCGTCAACTTCGGTTCGGTAACTGGCCCGAACGGGAAACACCACATCACTGGCGCGCACACTGTCTGCGCCAGTAATGGGCGCAATCAAGGGCACATCGTTTTCTTGTGCGACCTTGATCACGGCTTCCGTTGGGTCGGTACCACGTGTGCCAAACAATGCCACGACCTTGCGGTCCTTGATCAAGGTTTTGGCATTACCACTGGCCTTTTCTGCAGAAAAGGCATCGTCCAGGCTGACCAGCTTCACCGGTCTGCCGCGGACACCACCGGCGGCATTCACGCGTTCCAGATATGCCAGGGCACCAGCATTGAAGTCGCGCATTTGTGCGGCTGCCACGCTCGAAAAATCAGCCGTTTGACCAATCAGGATGTCATCTGCCGCAGACGCAGCCGTGCAACACAACCCCAGAAGCGTGACGAACAACAAATGCTTCATTGCTGGAAATTCCTCAAGACATCATCAACCTGAGTGATGACATGATCAAAGCAAATATCAAGATCTGACGCAAGGTTTTGGTTGAAAACCTCGAAGACAGGCTGACACCTATAGGCGCAAAGGCCAGCCCTCCCACAATTACTGCGGCCATGCCTGCGGCAGACAACAGTGGTTCGCTCTCCGGCGACGCATTAGATAACAGCGCATGTGACAAGACATAACCTGTCACAGACAGAAATCCCACCGTTGAGCCAATGATGTTGGCTGTGGCGATGGCGTCCTTGAACCTGACACCTGCCCCGTAGACAAAGTAGGCAATCGTATACGTGCCGCCGCCCACGCCAATCAGGGCGGAGACCCCGCCAATGGCGCCACCAAAGGAGAGATCACGTATGCGAGACGGGTCACGCCGTTCATCTTGTTCTTTGACCGGCCACAGCATGACCATGGCCAGACAAAGCTGCAGTATCGCGACCAACCTCGGGCTGACGAAGGACTTTGCACCTCCTGCCAGGCAGGCCACCAACGGCGTGATGAAAAAGACCCCCATCATGAAATACCGGGCGCCAGATAACAGAACCAGACGCTCCTGCCTGGTGCGGATTCGCAATTGTTTGACAGTAGCGCCAATTGAATTGAACAAAACCGCAAACCAGGAAACAACGATGGCGTCGTGAATCACCGGTGGCCCGTACAACCAGACTAGGACAGGGACAATGACAATGCCCCCGGCCAATCCAACCAGGCCAGCTATCAAGCCTGACAGCGCACCTGCTAGCAGCAGCATAATAACATCCATCTTAAGTACCCCGTTCGTTAAATTAATTAGACCCAATACCCCTGAGTCAAGGCTTGCGCGACCGGACCCATGCTGATAAATGGTCCGAAAATCCGATAATCAAAAAAGCACCCTGCATTTGTTACCGACGGGGTTGGCAACAACGAGCTTGTAGATCTGCAACACACCCCATCACATGAGGGGTACCGATTAACGCGAACTCGCCTGACAATGCAAGCACTCCAGCATCGGCGCGGCAGATTTCAGTCCTCCCCCCTTTTGCTCAGGGTCGGCTTGGCGAAAGTAGATGTTGACGCCTGTGTGCAATCTTTAACCCATCTTGGATACTACCCAAATGGGTTAACGGATTTATGACAGACGCCCACAACTTCTGCTGTTGCGATGCCCCAATACCTGATCTGTCAGCAATACAGATCTGCGCCTGGCATTGGTTTTGATCGATCCGTACCTTTTGTTTCAAAGGTAATGGATCACATGAACACAATCATACATCTGCAACATCTCGCAGATTAATGCGCAATACCTGCATGGATATGCAGCCTGCCGTGTGTATTTCGTGCATCAAGCCCATTGAAATGAGGGTGTTCCTAGGGAAACCGACAGGAAGACAAGCCTCCAGGAATGCCTTGAATCGCTT
>NZ_SCTN01000106.1 GCF_004297345.1 Aquabacterium sp.
CGTTGTAGGCCAAGGTCTTCCACTCGGCGTTATTGCCTTGGGCCAGATCGCCCACCATGTCGCTGGCGCGCAGATAGCGGCCGGGTACCAGAGCCTTGCCGGCCGGTGTGTCCTGCTCTTCGAGCATGACCAGCATCGGCAGGTCGGTGTAGCGGCGGGCGTAGTCGTCGAAGTACGCGCTACGCGGCTTGTCCTTGTCACCGAAGTAGAAGTCCTTGAGGATCACATGGCCCATGGCCATGGCCACGGCTGCATCGGTGCCCTGCTTCGGGTGCATCCAGATGTCGGCCAGCTTGGCGACTTCCGAGTAGTCAGGCGTGACGGCAACCGTCTTGGTACCCTTGTAGCGAACTTCGGTGAAGAAGTGCGCATCAGGCGTACGCGTCTGGGGCACGTTGGAGCCCCAGGCGATGATGAAGTTGGAGTTGTACCAGTCGGCCGATTCAGGCACGTCGGTCTGCTCACCCCAGATCTGCGGGCTGGAAGGAGGCAGGTCGCAATACCAGTCGTAGAAGGACATGCACACGCCACCGATCAGGCTCAGGTAGCGGCTGCCCGCTGCATAGCTGATCATGGACATGGCCGGAATCGGCGAGAAGCCGATGATGCGGTCCGGCCCGTACTGCTTGATTGTGTAGACGTTGGATGCGGCCACGATCTCGTTGACTTCATCCCAGCTGGTGCGCACGAAGCCACCCAGGCCGCGCTCCTTCTGCCAGGAACGACGTGTCTCGGGGTTGCTCATCAGGCTGGCCCAAGCGTCCACCGGTGTCTTGGACACGGTACGGGCTGCACGCCAGTGCTTGAGCAACTCGCCACGCACCATGGGGTGCTTCACACGGTTGGCGCTGTAGAGGTACCAGGAGTAGCTGGCGCCGCGTGCGCAACCACGGGGCTCGTGGTTGGGCAGATCGTCACGGGTACGTGGGTAGTCTGTTTGCTGCGTTTCCCAGGTGACGATGCCGCCCTTGACATACACCTTCCACGAACAGGAGCCCGTGCAGTTCACGCCGTGGGTGGAGCGCACGATCTTGTCGTGCTGCCAGCGGTTGCGGTAGGCGTCTTCCCAAGTGCGGTCTTCGCCGTTGGTGACGCCATGACCATTCGCGAACGACTCTTTGGGTTGCGCGAAAAAGGTCAGTCGGTCAAGAAAATGACTCATGTTGGATTCCTTGCTAAATCTCGAAGGCCTTGAGGACGATCATCGCGAGAACAGCGACCACGCGCCATACCCTGCAATAGCTAGTCCGAACAGCAGGTTCAAGGGGCGCGTACGCTCGTTGGCCTGCGGTATGAACAGCGCATCAATGCGCATGGCCTCTGTAAGCGGGTGGCGAACGATGCTGGCCAGCACCAGGGTGATGCCGTAAGCGACGGCGCCCGCATTGACGACGATGTCCATGGCCCTACTCCTTTTGAACGATGTCAGGCCGTTTGGCCGAGGTCGATGCGCTTCATGCGCTCCTTGTCGGCGTCGGAAAGCTTGTCCCACCAGGTGCCACCACCGTTGCCGTAGTCAAAGCGCTCGGCGCCGTTACGGGTGTAGTAGTACCAGTTGACCAGCAGCGAGTACACGTAGAACACGGCGGCACCGATGAAGAAGGCGTTGACGGTGCCGGTCTTTTCCAGCGAAGTGGCGATCAGCGAGTTCCACACAAAGGGGCCGAAGGCCGCCCAGGCACCCGTCCAGCCCAGCATCTGCGCGCCCTTGGCAGGCGAGTAGGCAAACACGATGGGGTACTGACGGAAAGTGGCCGCGTTGTTGATGCCGGACATCAGGAAGATCCACAGCATGCCCCACAGGAAGCCGCTGAACTGATCAATGCTGGTTGGTGTCAGGTAGCCACCCAGCACCAGGAAAGCCACGCCGGCGATCTGGCCAACGGTTGTCCATTGCATGCCCTTGGAGCCACCGATCTTGTCGAAGAAGCCACCAGTCAGCATGCGCACCAGGCCACCCAACAGCGGGCCGATGTAGGCGTATTGCAGCGGATCAGGCGCACCGTCAAAGCCGCCATACAGCGTCTTGATCAGCATGGGGAAAGCAGCAGAGAAGCCGGAGAACGAACCGAAAGAGCAGATGTAGGTCATCGTGCAGTTCCAGGTGTGAACACGTGCACGGTTGCGACTGCTCAAGATCTCGAACTGGCCCATGAAGCCGCGCGAGGGCATCTGCAGGCTGCGCAGGAAAACGGCAGACAGCACAAAGGCCAGCACCAGGAAAGGCACCCACACGAAGGCCGCGTTTTGCAGCCACATGGGCTTCTTGACCACGTTCTTCAAGACCACATCGGTGATGACGCCCGCGTCGTTGCGCTTGACTTCCAGGCCCATGCCCTTGGTCGGGTTCACCGCTGTGATCACGCCATTGGCGTCCTTGACCACATCAGCCTTGATCAGCTTGACCTTGTCGGTCTCATGCAACTTCACATCCTTGAGGGCACCGGCTTCGTCACGGATGATGTCGATCGCATCGGCATATTCAGGCTTGTTGACCTTCACGTCCTTGACGATCTTGCCTTCCTTGACCACGGTCAGCGCGCCCTTGATTGGCTCACCCTTGGTGAACACCAGCGGGCCACCAGCGGTGGCGCCCAAAGCGGCCAGACCGATGATCCAAGGGGCCACGAACTGAACGATCGACACGCCAAAGTTACCCAGGCCAGCCTGGATGCCCATGGCCGTGCCTTGCAGGCGCTTGGGGAAGAAGATCGATGTCGAGGGCATGAAGGAAGAGAAGTCCCCACCACCCATGCCGCACAGGAAGCCGATGATCATGAAGGTGGTCCACGGCGTGTTCAGGTCCTGAACGGCGTAGCCCAGCCACACCATCGGCACCACCTTGATGATGGTGGAGATGCTGATCACAGGCCTGGTGCCCAGCACCGGGATGAAGTTCGAATGGATCAGACGCAGGATGCCGGAGGCCAGGCCAGGGATGGCGGCCAGCCAGAACAGCTCTGAGGTGGTGAACTTGAAGCCGATGGCGGGCATGCGCACCACCACCGCGCTCATCACAAACCAGGTCGCGAACGAGAAGATCAGCGAGAAGGTGGTGACACCGCAGGTACGCCACGCGAGGGCGCTCCCCTGCTCACGCCAGAAGCTAGGGTCTTCTGGCTTCCAGTTTTGGATCTTGGCCATGGTAATTCCTTGGGAGAGTTCAATGCTTGAACGATTGGCTGAACGGTGCAGCCGGGGCGTTGCGGCCCATGACTTCTGTCTTGCGGACCTCGGTCCAGTACATCCAGATCAACGAGACCCAGACCACGCCGTAAAGCAACATGAAAGCGCTGGAGCGGATGCCGGTGACATCCAG
>NZ_SCTN01000107.1 GCF_004297345.1 Aquabacterium sp.
TATCCGGACACCTGCCGGCGTATCCCCCGGAAATGGGCGTATTCGGCCTGTCAGTTTTCCCGCTCCCGGAAAAGCGCCGAGTCTGCGTATAATCCGCTTTTGCGTCTGGAGCCCTGTTCATGCGCCTGCTTGGTAAAGCCCTCACGTTTGATGACGTGTTGTTGGTGCCCGCGTACTCTCAAGTGTTGCCCCGCGACACTTCGCTGGCCACCCGTCTGTCCCGTAATATTCAACTGAACCTGCCCTTGGTGTCTGCCGCCATGGACACGGTGACGGAAGCCCGCCTGGCGATCGCGATCGCCCAGGAAGGTGGTATCGGGATCGTTCACAAAAACCTTTCGGCCAAGCAACAGGCCGCCGAAGTCGCACGCGTCAAGCGTTACGAATCCGGCGTGTTGCGCGATCCGATCACGATTTCCTCGGGCGTCAAAGTCCGTGATGTGATCGAGCTGTCGCGTCAGCATGGCATCTCCGGTTTCCCGGTCGTGGACGAAGGCAAGGTGGTCGGCATCGTGACCGGCCGTGACCTGCGCTTCGAAACCCGCACGGACATCGCGGTGCGCGACATCATGACGCCACGTGAGCGCCTGATCACCGTCAAGGACGGCGCCAGCCAGAACGAAGCCAAGGCCTTGATGCACAAGCACAAGCTCGAGCGCGTGCTGATGGTGACCGATGCCTGGGAACTGCGTGGCGTGTTCACCGTCAAGGACATCACCAAGCAAAACAGTTTCCCCAATGCCGCACGCGATGCGCATGGCAAGCTGCGCGTCGGCGCCGCCGTGGGCGTGGGCGAGGGCACCGAAGAGCGCGTCGAGTTGCTGGTCAAGGCCGGCGTGGACGCACTGGTGGTCGACACCGCCCACGGCCACAGCCACGGCGTGATCGAGCGCGTGCGCTGGGTCAAGAAGAACTTCCCGCAAGTGGACGTGATCGGTGGCAACATCGCCACCGGTGCGGCAGCGCTGGCGCTGGTGGAAGCCGGTGCGGACGGCGTCAAGGTCGGTATTGGTCCTGGCTCCATTTGCACGACCCGTATCGTGGCCGGTGTGGGCGTGCCCCAGATCATGGCCATCGACAACGTCGCTACCGCTCTGCAAGGCACAGGCGTGCCCTTGATCGCCGACGGCGGCGTGCGCTACTCGGGTGATATCGCCAAGGCCATCGCCGCTGGTGCCAGCACCGTGATGATGGGCGGCATGTTCGCCGGTACCGAGGAAGCCCCTGGCGAAGTCATTCTGTTCCAGGGCCGCAGCTACAAGAGCTACCGCGGCATGGGCTCGATCGGCGCCATGAAGGACGGCTCCGCTGACCGCTACTTCCAGGAAAACGACGAAACGACCAACCCGAACGCTGACAAGCTCGTGCCGGAAGGTATCGAAGGTCGCGTGCCTTACAAGGGCTCGGTCGTCACGATTCTGTACCAGATGGCCGGCGGCCTGCGTGCCTCCATGGGCTATTGCGGTTGCGGCACCATCGAAGAGATGAAGAACCGTGCCGAGTTCGTCGAGATCACCTCGGCGGGCATCCGCGAAAGCCACGTCCATGACGTGCAAATCACCAAGGAAGCACCCAACTACCGCATGGAGTGAGTAGTTGATGTAATGGTGCAGGCCCTTGGTGGCCGCCTCACCGAACCACCACAGGATTGCGATGGGTTCTCAAAGCGGCCGCCAGGCGGCCATGCCTTTCATCATGGTGACGGTGCTGCTCGACATGATGTCGATCGGCATCATCGCGCCCGTGCTGCCCAAGCTTATCGGGACCTTCATGGACTCGGGGGCGGGCACTTCCATCGGTTATGGCGCGGCTCAGGCCGCGTTTGCCATTGCGCAGTTCTTCAGTGCGCCCGTGCTGGGTGCTCTGTCAGACAAGTATGGGCGCCGCCCTGTTCTCTTGCTTGGCCTGCTCGGCATGGGTGTCAACTTCTTCGTCACGGCGCTGGCTACCCAGTTCTGGATGTTGTTGGCCGTGCGTGTGATGGGTGGGGCCGTGTGCGCCAACATCGCCGTGGCCAATGCCTACGTGGCGGACATCACGCAGCCGAAAGACCGCGCCAAGAACTACGGGATGTTGGGCGCCATGTTCGGCCTGGGCTTCATCCTGGGGCCGGTGATGGGCGGTTTGCTGGGCGACAAGAACGTGCACTGGCCTTTCTTCCTGTCTGGGGCGCTGTGCTTGCTCAATTGCGTGTATGGCTACTTCGTGTTGCCGGAATCGCTGGCCTTGGATAAGCGCCGTGAGTTCCATCTCGTCCGAGTGAATCCGTTCAGTTCCTTGGCTCGCCTGCGTGAACTCAAGGGTGTTGAGACGCTGATGTGGGTGATGGGCTTGTCGATCCTGGCGCAGTTCTGCCT
>NZ_SCTN01000108.1 GCF_004297345.1 Aquabacterium sp.
CACGGAATTGCATGGCTTCAGTGGTGCATCCAGGTGTATGGTCCTTCGGGTAGAAGTACAGCACCACGGTCTGTCCGACAAAACCTTGAGGCGTGAATTTCACGCCTCCGGTTGCGACAGCTTCAAATTCCGGCAAAGGTTTGTTGAGGGCGGGTGTCATGTTGTAGTGATCAGCAGCCTGCTTGATTAGCCTGCAATTATAAAGTGCTTCTGAGCCTCCCCCTCGGCCGAGGGATCTATCCCCCACAAGGAGGGCCCGCTTTTCGCTGCTTTACATCGTTTTTTGCATCACGAATGGATCAGCAGGGCTGCCATCACCTGGCGTCCTTCACCTACCAGAATGTTGTAGGTGCGGCACGCGGCAGCGGTGTCCATGGTCTCGAAACCGATCCGGGCGGCCATCAGTGGGCGCAACAGCGCAGGCGGCGGAAAGCGCAACTGGCGGCCACTGCCAAAGATCACGAGCTCAGGGCGAGCCTGAAGGATCTGCTCGAAATGAGCCTCCGTGAGGTCTGACAGTGACGTGACGGGCCAGGGAATCATCGGCCCGGTTGGCGGCACCAGGATGCTGCTGGTGTGGGCTTCACCGTTCACCGATATCGATTCAGGTGTGCAGGCGTTGATGATGTTCACGCCTTCGGCGCGGTCAGGCTGGAGTTTCATGTGATGCAAGGCGGGACCAGCTTGTGGGGTGGGCGCTGGTCGGTTCAGTGTGGTTAAATTCTAGCTTTCCCTCATTTCGCGCGCGATTTGCCTTTCCGGGCAGGCCGCAGGGTCTTGAGGCACTTTCAGCGTCAGCCTAGCCCGTCGTCGGAGACCGTTTTGAAGCCCATCGCCAAGTCCAGCAAACTCGCCAACGTCTGTTATGACATCCGTGGGCCCGTGCTGGAAAAGGCGCGGCAGATGGAAGAAGACGGCCACAAGATCATCAAGCTGAACATCGGCAACCTGGCCGTGTTCGGCCTGGAGCCACCTGACGAGATCGTGCAGGACATGATCCGCAACCTGTCTGGTGCAGCGGGTTACACCGATTCCAAAGGCCTGTTTGCGCCGCGCAAGTCGGTGGTGCACTACTGCCAGGAAAAGGGCATCCAGGGTGTGACGGTCGATGACGTCTACCTGGGCAATGGCGCCTCCGAGCTGATCGTGATGGCGCTCAATGCGCTGCTTAACGAAGACGACGAAGTGCTGCTGCCGGCGCCTGACTACCCGCTGTACACGGCCGCTGTGGCCTTGTCAGGTGGTCGCCCTGTGCACTACATCTGCGACGAGCAAGCCGACTGGTACCCCGACATCGCCGACATCCGCGCAAAGATCACGCCGCGCACGAAGGCCATCGTCGTCATCAACCCGAACAACCCTACTGGCGCGCTGTATCCCGAGAGCTTGCTCAAGGAGATCATCCAGGTTGCTCGCGAGCATCAGCTCATCGTGATGGCCGACGAGATCTACGACAAGACCTTGTATGACGGCGCCACCCACACCTCGATGGCCTCGCTGGCCGATGACGTGTTGTTCCTGACTTTCAATGGCCTGAGCAAGAACTACCGCTCTTGCGGCTACCGTGCTGGCTGGATGGTAGTGTCGGGTGAAAAGCGCCACGCCAAGGACTACATCGAGGGCCT
>NZ_SCTN01000610.1 GCF_004297345.1 Aquabacterium sp.
CAGACGTTTTGTTTTTTGTTTGAACAAAGGCAAATCTATAACATTAAAATTTTGCTTCCACTCGGAATTATCCCATCCTAAAATAAGCTTAGGCGCTACGAGATTACAAATAACGTAACTTAGATTTGTTCGCAGTTGCAAAGAATTTTCGAGGCGTGTTTGTATAACTGTACCACCAGATGGAGATGTTGCTTGTGCTTTCGCACCGGACCAGTTGGCCACAAACTCAAGACCCAACCCTACATTTCCTAAACGGCGGGTGTATCCTGCGTTAACTCCTCCATCAAGACCTTTTTTCAGTGTGTTGTTGTTTAAACTCCCCAGGAGTTCTCCTTCGGACACCAGACTATATTGTTGCTTCGCCTTTCCAAAGCCATATCCGATATTACCCCCCAGATGAAAACCTTGAAAGGCTTTGGGACAAGCACAAGGGACAGGTTGTTGAGCGAGAACGCTTGTTGTACCTGTTAAAGCAACGGCACCCGCAAAAAAAACTGTGACTTTCATCGATTTCTCTCTCAAAATATCAAACAGGATTATAATTAACTACCTCACATTTTAGAAAAAAACAAAAGAAAACATAATAAAAAAATCCATTTTTAAAAAATGAATCTCTCTGTTGCAAAAAAGCAACTTATTGTTAACATCTCACGCTACACTGAACGACATAGCGTGTCTTCTTCAAGAATATCCTGCATTATATACTCACACTCCAGGACTAGGCAAACGCATAGATGTTCTTGTAGGATATAAACATGATAAAAAAAGCATTGCGTTTACTAACAATCATTGTAGGAGTCACTTTTCTCGCCACTTTGGCTATAGGCAACCTTATTGTCTTTCAAGAAGAGCTTATGGAAGGCAGAATTTTTCTTTGGAGCCATTTCTCCAAAGACTATGAAGCTGACAAAGCGCTTGTAGAACCCTATTTTGATGAACAATTTTATTTAAAAAACTATGGAGAACAAATAAAAAAATCTAAACTTACACCTCTTGACTATTTTTTACAGAGGGGATGGTATTCTCGTAATTGGCGAAACCATACAGACCCCAATTCTTGGTTTAATACCACCCTTTATCAAGAACGCTTGTGGAGTAAAAAACCAGTGCTTTGGCAAACCTTATCCCATCCATTTGTTGATTTTTTAAAACAACCTAAGATGGTGCCGCATGAGAAAACTATTGATGTTTATGCCAAGCAAGATGAACTAGAACGAGCCTGGTTGGCAGTAGAGGGGCTGTTGCGCCTCAATGCTTTTAATCTTGCTCTTCACCTCCCTGAAACATGTAATACCCCACAAATGCAGGTGCGTTTTATTCCACAAATAAATCGGGGATTAAAAGTTACTTACGATAATACTCCAGAGAAAAGTTTTTATCAGAGTGATTTTATCAAGAATCCAGATGCTTATCATTTAACCCATCTGACTCCTCAGCCTCAGGCAGATAGAGGCGCTTCTGTGAGCTATGTTCGTAATGGATTCTCGTACCTTATGCATCGTCTCTATAACTATACTGAGTGGTTTCACAATGGAACATGTATTAATCCTACGCTGATCAATATTTCACATTATTGCGATGAGCCTTTAGTTTTTCTTCGTTTTAATAATAGGTCGATACAGTTTAGAAAATTCTTATTCAATCTTTT
>NZ_SCTN01000587.1 GCF_004297345.1 Aquabacterium sp.
ATCCTATGATTAAAAAAGAGTCGACAAGCAAATAACACTCCCTAAAATAAAAGTTCGACCAATTAAATCAAGGAGAACGAAATGCTTGCGACTCTTAATGATGATTTTACTTCAGAAAAAGTGATTTTGGCGGTGTCTTTAGAGCTTTCCAATAAGAGCTGGAAATTGGGGCTAAGCGATGGCAGGAGAGATAAGCCGTCGGTCATTACGGTGTCGGATGAGCAGGCACAGGCGCGCTTGTTGGCGGTGGTCAAAGTCATCGAAGAAACACGGATGAAATGGCAGTTGCCCAACGATGTCAAGGTGGTGGTGATGCACGAAGCGGGGCAAGATGGTTTTTGGATTTGTCGGGCGCTCAGTGAAATGGGATATCCATGCTTAGTGATCGATCCGGCGAGCATACCGGTGGGTCGTCAAGCAAGGCGCGCCAAGACCGACCGACTCGATGCCATCATGCTGGTCAACAGCTTGCGTGCATGGCTGCGTGGCGAACGAGACCGCATGCGTGTCTTACACGTGCCAGATGAACTGGCGGAAGAGGAAAGGCAGTTAGTCAGAGACCGTGGTGTTTTGCAAAAAGAGATAGGTCAACATCACGACAGAATGCGCAAGTTACTGCGCACCGTGGGCTGCTGGGACGAGGTGGAACATCATCTTGCGCAGCGCTTACAAGCAGGTGAAATACGCTGCCATGATGGAAGAGCCTTACCCAAGGAGTTACTAGCGCGATTGTTGCGGGAATGTGAAAGACTGGCACAAGTGGAAGAACAATTTAAAGCGCTCACCAAAACACAAGTTGCACAACTATCGGAGGCGGTACAAGAAAAAGTAGCGACGTTTGCTAAATTAAAAGCAATCGGTGACATCGGCGCGATACGCATTACAACAGAATTATTTTGGCGACGGTTCGACAATCAAAAGCAAGTTGGCTCCTGCGTCGGCTTAGTGCCGCAGCCTTACGACAGTGGGGATACAAGAATCGACCAAGGCATCAGCAAGCAAGGCAACCGACGAGTGCGTTCCCTGCTGATAGAAATGGCGTGGATGTGGTTGCGCTACCAACCTGAAAGCAAGATATCGCTCTGGTTTGCGCAAAAGACGCACAGCCAGACGCCCAACAAACGAGGACGGCGCGTCGCGATCGTTGCGGTGGCAAGGCGATTGGCCATCGCGTTATGGCGCTACATCGAGTACGGCGTGATACCGGAAGGTGCGCAGTTCAAAGAAGTCAAAAGCGGCGGCTAAGAGAAAAGCAAATTGAAGCTAAATGAATGAAGCACATTGCAGCAGAACGACAGCAAGAACAGTAACAAGGACTCAAACCCGTCACCCGCCCTGGTTGTCAACAACAACCGCCAATAGTAGATGGGGTTTGACTAAAGAAGGTCATCTAGCGCGCAGCGCATGCAGAATTAGGCTGGTAAATAACGCCAGCGGATAGAAGGTGGTGAAACCTAGGTTTCACGAGCAAATGACCAGAGACTTATTACGACTTGTGATCGCACCATGCAATGAAACAGGAGACAGAACAATGACCAACGAAAATTAAAGTGATTAATTTGCTGGTTGTACTTGACGGGCATCATAGAAGGGCGGGTGCAACCCACGCTGGCGGTCATGCAAACGTCGGAGCAGCGTGGGGGTG
>NZ_SCTN01000109.1 GCF_004297345.1 Aquabacterium sp.
TGCGCCTGGGGCCTTTGCATCTGCTGTGGAAGGCGACCAAGCCTGCCGTGATGATGATGTTTCTGCGCACGCTGGCGTGGGCCATGCTGGCTACCGTGTTCAGCCTGGGCGTGGGCGCCATGCTGCTGGCCGGTGTGCTGGTGATGCGCGGCAAGCTCAACCTGACGATCGAGCGTGGCTTGATGCTGGCCTCGCTATTGGCTGTGTGCGCAGCCGTTCAGCCCTACGCGCAGGCGCGCCTGCAGAACCTGTTGTGGAACAAGTCCGGTAACCGCTATCTGCGCTTCAGAAGCAAGCTGTCTGTTGCTGATTTTGTGATGCTGCAAGGCAAGCATGCGCTGCTGCTGGTCTTGACCCTGGGGCTGTACTGGCCCTGGGCCGTGATTGCCACGCGGCGTATGCGTGCGCATTCGCTCACGATCTGGTCTCGGGTGGACGCCGATGTGCTGAAGGCGCATTGGCCCACCTATGAAGGCCCAGCTACCGGTAAAATGGCGGGTTCGCCTGCGAATCTGTAACCCGTCTCGGACCATTGCCCATGAACCAGTCTGCTTATTCCGCCTTGACCGCCTTGTCGCCGCTGGACGGCCGCTACGCCGCCAAGGTCGCCACCTTGCGCCCCTTGCTGTCCGAGTTCGGCCTGATGCACCGTCGTGTGCAGGTTGAAGTCGAGTGGTTCATCGCCCTGTCTGATGCCGGTCTGCCCGAGTTCCCGGCCTTGTCCGAGGCATCGCGCGGCTATCTGCGCGGTCTGGTGGCACGCTTTTCCGAAGCCGATGCCCAGTCCATCAAGGACATCGAAAAGACCACCAACCACGATGTGAAAGCGGTCGAGTACTGGCTCAAGCAGCGCTTTGCCAATCACCCCGAGCTGGAAAAGACCGGCGAGTTCGTGCACTTCGCCTGCACCTCGGAAGACATCAACAACACCAGTCACGGCCTGATGCTCAAGGCCGCGCGCGAGCAGGTGATCCTGCCCGCCATCGATGGCCTGATCGGCACGCTGAGCGGTCTGGCCCACAACATGGCCGAGATCCCCATGCTGAGCCGCACCCACGGCCAGACAGCATCCCCCACCACCGTGGGCAAGGAAATCGCCAACGTCGTGGCCCGCCTGGCCACGGCCCGCACCCGCATCGCCGATGTCAAGCTGCTGGCCAAGATGAACGGCGCCGTGGGCAACTACAACGCCCACCTGTCGGCCTACCCTGACAAGGATTGGGAAGCCTTCAGCCAGTCGGTCATCGAAAACCAGCTGGGCCTGACCTTCAACCCCTACACCATCCAGATCGAGCCGCACGACTACATGGCCGAGCTGTTCGATGCCGTGACCCGTGCCAACACCATCCTGATCGACTGGTCGCGTGACGTGTGGGGCTACATCAGCCTGGGTTACTTCAAGCAAAAGACCAAGGCCGGCGAAATCGGTTCGTCCACGATGCCGCACAAGGTCAACCCGATTGACTTCGAGAACGCCGAAGGCAACTTCGGCCTGGCCAATGCCGTGCTGACGCACTTGAGTCAGAAGCTGCCTATCAGCCGCTGGCAGCGTGACCTGACCGACTCGACCGTGCTGCGCAACATGGGTGTGGCCTTGGGTTACGCCCTGCTGGCTTACGACAGCCTGGCTCGAGGTCTGGGCAAGCTGGAAGTCAACCCGCAAGCCTTGGCCGATGACCTGGACAGCTCGTGGGAAGTGCTGGCCGAGCCCATCCAGACCGTGATGCGCCGTTATGCCTTGCCCAACCCTTATGAGCGCCTGAAGGAGCTGACACGCGGCAAGGCCATCACCCGCGAGTCCATCCAGGCTTTCATCGAAACGCTGGAACTGCCTGAAGCAGAAAAGGCGCGCCTGATGCAGATGACGCCGGGCAACTACATCGGCAAGGCTGTGGAGTTGGCCAAGCGCGTCTGAATCCCACGTTGAGCTTGCGCTGATTCGGTCTGGCACTGAATCGGCCTGAATGGCCTGCGATCACCATGCCCGCCACATGCGGTGCACACGTGATTGGCAGGCCATTTCCGCCATGGGCCTTGCCCCTAAGGCTAGGCCTCTTGTGCCCCTATCGCTAGGGATGCGCGATCTGGCCTGAATTCCTACATTGGCGACTCCTGTTTTTCGCATTCAACTAGGAGTCCCATCATGCAATTTGCTTCTCGCTTCGCTTTGAGCGCCATCGCTTTGGCTGCCGGCCTGTTCAGTCTGACTGGCGCCCGCGCTGTGTCGCTGACGGAGCCCGTGTCACCAGCCAATTTCGCTGACACCACATTGGGCGGCACCACGTCTGCGGCTCGCCCCGAGCTTGCTGGCACCGTGCTGGAAGACGTCCTCACCCCCTTCAGCTTCAGTGGCGTGAGCGGCACCGTCCAGAACCGCGTGGTGCGCGAAACCGGTTCCGGGACGCTGGATTTCTACTGGAAGGTCAACGTCGATGCGTCCACCAACGGCGTGGGGGTGAGCGCTTTCCGCCTGGCTGACTTCGGCTACGGCAACATCAAGGATGCGGACTGGCGCATCGACGGCCTGGGCACACCTGCTCCCAATGCCGCCCGACTGTTCAACGCGAGCAGCTATCCCACGGGTGATGTCAACTTCCTGTTCGACAGCGGCATCAATCCTGGCAGCCAATCGCGCTTTTTCTTCCTGCATACCGGTGCCACGGCTTACGACAGCACGGCCAAGTTCGATCTGCTGACCACGGGGGCGCAGCAACTCTCTGGTGTCTACCAGACGTTTGCACCTTCAGTGCCAGAGCCATCAACCTGGAGCCTGATGCTTGCCGGCATGCTCGGCGTGGGGGGCGTCTTGTGTCGTCGCATCAAGCCGCAAGCGTGACATCCTGATACATTGGATTTTTGTCGCCGATTAGATGCCACGCGTACACTCGAGCAATAAGACTTGGGGTGTGGTGGGTGCACGTTTGCGAAGCCAACTCCCCGGGCATAAAAGATATTGAATTCAGGGGGGGGTTATGGCCTGGCGTTCGCGCGAGTGGGGCGACCTTGCTGTTTGGCTGATATTGATCGCGCCATTCTTGCTTGTCGCTCATTTACTCAATGACTTGCACACATCTATCCTGACCTTTCACGGGACGGATGAGGGCATCTTCCATTTCCCGGCGATATTGCGCTTCGCGGCCCAACTGCCTACGCCTCAGTTGGGCAATTACTCGTCTGCTACAACGCCGTTGTTTCACTTGGTGTTTTCGGTCATTGGCGAATTGATCGGGTTCGATCTGTACAAGCTGAGGGCCTTCAACGCGCTGTTCTCCTTTCTGGCCACCTGGGTCTATTACAGGATTTGGACCGAGCAGTTTGAGATGGATCGCCGGTCGGCGTTGCTGATCACGATGCTGTTTCTGATCTCACCCTACTTTTTCGGGGTGTCGTTTATTTTGCTGACAGACAACCTGGCCTGGTTGTTTTGCCTGCTGACGATATACAACCTGCTGGCTGGTGTGCGCACTGGCAGCATGAGGTCCTGGTGCATGGCAAGTCTCTGTCTGTGCTTGGCGCTGCTGACCAGGCAGACGCTGAGCTGGTTGATGCTGGGTGCCGTGCCCATGGTGCTGTTTCACTTCCAAAAGACGTCGGACCGCGTGATGCGTGTCGGCTTGCTGGGGTTGGCGTGCCTGCCACTTGCCGTGTTGATTTTCAAGTGGCATGGGCTGGTACCCCCGTCGTTCCAGACCGCGCATGAGGCGCATGCATTTTTGAACCTCCAGGCCATCGAATTCGTGCTCGCCGTGACCGGCTTGTACTTTCCGTTGTTGCAGTCGCGCCAGTTCCTGGGCTTGGTGAGGCATCCTGATCGGATGACGATCGGGGCGCTGTTGGCGGGGCTGTCGCTCCTGGTGATCCTGCCCGTTGGTCAATTGGCGTTCAACGATGGCTTCATCTGGCGCATCTCCAGATCCATGCCCTATGTGCACGATAGTTCGTTGATTTTCTGGGGGCTCGTGCCGATTGGCATGCTGGGCGTGGTGCACATGCTCAGGCGCACACCTACAGGTTTGGGTATCTGGATGCTGCTGGCCTTTACGGTGTCGATGCTGCCTTCCAGTGTGTTGTTTCAGAAGTATTTCGACCCGTTCATCCCGGTTTTCATCTTGCTGGCCGGAGAAAACAGGCGCCAGCTTGCGCCAGGCGAAAGTGGCATCGTGATCGCGCTGATTCTGGGGTTCATTGCTTACGCCTTGCTGCCGTACGGCATGGCTCATTCGGCTTGATATCGGAGACAATCCAAGGATTGTTTCCAATCCCCTTTGCGGTGCCCCATGAGTTTTGTCGATCGCTTGCGCCATGTTCAAAAGCAGAACGATTCCCTGCTTTGTGTGGGCCTGGACCCCGAGCCGTCCAGGTTCCCCGGCGCCTGGAAAGGCCAGAGCGACCGCATCTATGACTTTTGTGCGGCCATCGTGGATGCCACGAAGGACCTGGTCTGTGCCTTCAAACCGCAGATCGCCTACTTCGCGTCCCATCGTGCGGAAGACCAGCTGGAGCGCCTGATGGCGCACATGCGCCGTGTGGCGCCTCAGGTGCCTGTGATCCTGGACGCCAAGCGCGGGGACATTGGCAGCACGGCCGAGCAATATGCGCACGAAGCCTTCGACCGTTATCAGGCCGACGCCGTGACGCTCTCACCCTTCATGGGCTTTGACACCATGCAGCCCTTCCTGAAGTACCCAGGCAAGGGCGTGATCCTGCTGTGTCGCACGTCCAATCCGGGTGGTTCGGACCTGCAGAACCTGCGCCTGGCCGATGTGGCCGGCCAGCCCCGCGTGTACGAGCACATTGCCGCGCAGGCCCAGGGCCCCTGGAACACCAACGGCCACATGGGCCTGGTGGTCGGTGCTACTTTCCCTGAAGAAATCGCCCGCGTGCGTGAACTGGCCCCGACCCTGCCATTGCTGATCCCCGGCGTGGGCGCACAAGGCGGCGACGCCGTGGCCACCGTCAAGGCTGGCCTGAAGCTGGATGCCAGTGGCGCCATCACCGGCACCATCATCGTTAACAGCTCGCGCGCGGTGCTGTACGCCAGCAGCGGCGAGGACTTTGCCAGCGCAGCCCGCAAGGTGGCACAGGACACGCGTCTGGCGCTGAACGCGGCACGCTGATCTGCCGCGTAGGGCGCCGCCCCTACACTAGGGCATGTTCCTCTTCAGGTTGTTGCTCAAGAACGCGTTCAGGTATCGCCTGCGCGCCTTGTTGACCATGATCGGTCTGGTCGTGGCGATTTCGGCCTTCGGCCTGTTGCGCACGATCGTGGATGCCTGGTATGCGGGCGTCGATGGCACGTCCAGCACGCGGCTGGTCACACGCAGCGCCATCTCGCTGACCTTTCCCTTGCCCTTGAACTACGCCGAGCGCATCCGTTCGGTGGATGGGGTCAGCGGTATCTCCTGGGCCAACTGGTTCGGCGGTGTCTACATCACCGAGCGCAACTTCTTTGCGCAGTTCGCGATCGATCCGCCCAGCTATCTGGCGCTGTACCCGGAGTTCATCCTCAGCGACCAGGAAAAGACCGAGTTCTTTCGCGATCGCCAGGGCTGTGTGGTGGGGCGCAAGCTGGCGCGCAAGTTCGGCTGGAAGGTGGGTGACACCATTGCCTTGC